>JANMBW010000526.1:0-7262 GCA_031360565.1 Polaromonas sp. | reverse complement strand
TTTGGCATCTTTTGGCACCGCCAAGTTATCGAAGAAAATCAAGCCACCGGTGCTAGGTAGCAAGGCCTCAATGTCGTTACCACTTTTATTTTCGATGGCTCGGGCTCGGGCGATGTTGATGTCGCCTGCCCAAGCCAACGCCACACAGGCTTTTCCGCCAGCCAGGTCGTCGATCATGGTGCTGGAGAACAGACGGATATGCGGACGGACCTTGGCCAACATCTCGGTGGCTGCTTTGTGGTCTGCAACATCGTTGGAATATGCATTTTTCCCGAGATAGTGCATGGCCGGGGGAAGCACCTCGGTAGGAGAGTCCAAATAAGCGATGCCGCAGGATTTCAATTTTGCTGTGTACGCGGGATTGAACACCAGCTCCCATGCGTTATCAGGTAGGGAAGTTGAGCCCAGCGCCTTGGCTACTTTGGTTTTGTTGATGCCCACGGTGGTGAAGCTCCAGGCCCAGGGCACCAAGTAAGCGTTGCCCGGATCGACGGTACCCAACTTGCTCATGACGCTGGCATCGAGATTGCCGTAGTTTGCAATTTTTGCCTTGTCGAGCTTCATCAACAGTCCGCCATCAATCTGCGATTTGGCGAACACAGCTCCGGGCACCACAATGTCGTAGCCGGTGTTGCCCGCCACCAGCTTGGCCTGTAAGGCTTCGTTGTTTTCAAAGGTCTGGTAGTTGACCTTGATGCCGGTTTCCTTCTCGAAATTGGCCACCATATCCTTGGCAATATAGTCCGGCCAGTTGTAAATATTGAGGATTTTTTCCTCAGCACTGACTGCGGGTTGCGTGGCATTGCTCGAGGCCGGGGGGGCTACAACGGCGGCCGGCGCATCGTCCTTCTTGCCACAGGCGGATACTGCGAGAGCCAGGCAAATCGGAAACCAAAACTGCTTTTTCATGAGCTTGTCAATTCCGGGAAAAGGGTCGGATAACGGCAACCCGGGGTTTCAGGGTGGCCGCGGGACGACGGAATTGTAAGAGCTATTTCAGCAGCTTTCCCCAGCGCTGCCAGTGGCTTTTCAGCTAGCCTGGGGGGTGCGGTTGAGAAGGGGAATGCAAAAAGCGCTTTGGCCTGACAGACCAGAGCTCAGGAGAACAGCCCCTGGTAATGACCGCGCAGGATGTTCTTCTGAACTTTCCCCATGGTGTTACGCGGCAACTCCGAGACAACAAAACATTGCTTGGGAATTTTGAAATTGGCCAATTTGGCCTTGAGTGCAGCCACGATGCTGGTAGCGTCCACGGTGGCACCCGGCTTGGCTGTGACAACTGCAACGCCCACTTCGCCGAAGTCAGGGTGGGGTACGCCTACCAAAGCGCTTTCAGCAACGCCCGGCATATCGTTGATATAGCCTTCGATCTCGGCAGGATACACGTTGTAGCCGCCACTGATGATCAGATCCTTGCTGCGACCGACAATCGTGACGTAACCCCGATCATCGATCTTGCCCACATCACCCGTCTTGAAATATCCGTCAGCGGTAAATTCTTCCTTGGTCTTCTCGGGCATTTTCCAGTAGCCTTTAAAAATATTCGGGCCCTTGACCTGGATGGCACCGATCTCGCCCGTGGGAAGAACCTGGCCGTCATCATCCTGCACGCGCAGGCTCACCCCCGGTAAAGGAAACCCCACCGTACCACCCCGCCGCTCGCCGCCCTGGTAGGGGTTAGAAGTCAGCATGGCGGTTTCCGACATGCCGTAGCGCTCCAAAATGGTATGCCCTGTTTTCTGCTGCCAATCATTGAAGGTTTCGATCAGTAGCGGCGCCGAGCCGGCAACAAACAGGCGCATATTGCGAACCGCTTCGCGGTCCAGCCCGGGCTCGTTGAGCAAGCGTACATAGAGCGTGGGTACCCCCATGAAGACCGTCGCCTCGGGGAGTTTTTTGACCACCAGCTTGGGGTCGAACTTGGACAGCCAGATCATCTTGCTGCCGTTGATCAAGGCACCGTGGAGCGCCACAAACAGCCCGTGGACATGAAAAATTGGCAATGCGTGAATCAGCACATCGCCTGGCTTCCAACCCCAGTAGTCCTTGAGCACCAGCGCATTGCTGAGCAAGTTGCCGTGTGACAGCATCGCACCCTTGCTGCGGCCTGTGGTGCCACTGGTGTACAAAATCGCTGCCAGATCGTCTTCACCCATGACCGCAGTCTGATGCTGGTCACTGCATTGCGCGGCGCGTACCAGCAAAGAGCCGGTCCGGTCATCGTCCAGCGTGAACACGTTTTGCGTACCGGCCTTGAAAGCGATCTTGCTGACCCAGCCAAAGTTCTTGCTGCTGCAAACCACCACTGCCGGATCGGCATTTTCAATAAAGTACTCGATTTCCGCGCTCTGGTAAGCAGTGTTGAGCGGCAAAAACACATAGCCCGCGCGCAGAGTCGCGAGGTACAACATCATGGCCTCGACGGATTTTTCGACCTGTACCGCCACCCGCGCACCGGCGGGAAGCTTCAGCGACTGCAACAGATTGGCCATCATGGCCGTCGCGCGATCCAGGTCGCGCCAGGAGTAATGGAGTCCGTTATCAGTTTACACAGCCTCCGCAACGAGCGACTCGGGAAAGGCAGCACGCAAGGCAGCAAACAGATTATTATTTTTCATGGACGTGAGCTGTAGGTAGGCAGAAAATTTAGACGCTTCCAAATCAATAGCAAAGAACCTATTAAATACGCTGGCTAAACGCTAAATTCATCTTCATCCGAGGCTGCCAGAATGAGAGCGGCGCAGAGGACCGGCGCACATCCCTCACTCCAGCTTTGCCCCAGACGTTTTGACCACTGATGCCCAGCGCTTGACTTCGCTGCTGACAAAGCCGCCAAACTGCGTGGGTGTAAGACTGCCAAATTCGGCGCCGTTGCTCGACCAGATAGCCTTGATTTCGTCTGTGGCAGCAATCTTGCGCAATTCTTCGACTATGCGCGCCTGGATGTCAGCCGGCGTGCCCTTGGGTGCCCACAATCCGTACCAAGTGGTCACGGTGTAGTCTGGCAGTCCCAGTTCCGACGCTGAGGGCACGTCGGGGAAGGCCGGGTTGCGTTTCGCCCCTGCCACCATTAGCGCCTTGATGCGTCCGCCCTTGATGTGGTTGGATGAAGAACCCAAGCCGTCAAACATCATGTCTACATTGCCTGAGATCAAGTCCTGCAGGGCGGGTCCTGCACCTCGGTAAGGAATATGCGTGATGAAAGTCTTGGTTTGTTGTTTAAACAGTTCGCCAGCCAAGTGGTGAGAAGTTCCCGACCCGGCCGATCCGTAATTTAGCTTGGCAGGGTTTTTTCGGACAAACTCCAGAAAAGCCTTGAAATTTTGTGCATCCACCCGTTTCGGATTGACAACCAGGACCTGCGGCACATTGGCAACCAATGCCAGCGGTATGAAGTCTTTTTCAAGATCGTAATCGAGCTTGGGATACATCGACGGCGCGATCGTGTGATGCACGGCGCCCATGAACAGGGTGTACCCATCCGGAGCAGCTTTGGCCGCAACGCTGGCACCTAAGGTACCCCCCGCACCGCCGCGATTGTCAATGATCAGCGGCTTGCCTGCGAGCTTGGCGAACTGGGCCGACAGCGGCCGAGCGAAAGCATCTGTTCCGCCCCCCGCTGGAAAGGGGACGATCATGGTGACCGGTTTGACCGGCCAGGTGGATTGAGCTAGGCCGCTCAAAGGCATCATGGCGGTACCTGCCGTGGCGGCGATGCCGATCCGCAGTATTTCCCGGCGATTGCTTTTCTGTTCAAGGTCAATAGTCATTGTTGTCTCCAGTCGTTCTAGGTCGAAAATAATCGCTGCGTCAAAACGCATCAAAGGTACAGGTCTTCTATGCCTCCAGATACCGGGATTTTCCCTTGCGAAAGCATGCTGCGATGCTTGTCAAGTCGCCGCAGATCATAGAGGTAATTCACCATCAAACCGTAAGATTGCTTGAAACCCTTGGCCGAGGGATCGCCGGCCCAATTGAGGCGCTCGACACGGGCACCGTTGCCCAAGTGAAAACGCGCTACTGAATCAACCGGCTTGCCATCATCGAGTGCCTGACCCAGGTAATGCGCAGCACAATGCAACAGCATCATTCGCACGGGCGATTTTTCTGGCAACGCCGCCAACACTGATGCATCGTCGACAGCACTGAGGAAGTGGCCCGGGCTGGGCGGCTCAAAACCCACCGCACGACCGAGTGCCGCGCGCGCCTTGTCATCGATATTGGCCAGCATGGTCGCCACATTCTTACCCAGCCAGCTGCGAAATCCGGGGATAGGTGAAAGCGTGGCAAAAGTTCTGAGCTTGGGAAATTCTTCTTTGAGCGTGTCCACCACGCGCTTGATCAACGAGTCGCCAAAACTTACGCCGCGTAGGCCAGCCTGCGTGTTGCTGATCGAGTAAAAAATTGCGGTGGTGGCCCTGTCAAGGTCGGCAGCGTCCGCCGACTCATCCAGCAAAGGCGTGATGGAGCCGGCCATTGCATCAATCAAGGCAACTTCCACAAAAATCAGCGGGTCGTCAGGCAGACGCGGGTGAAAAAAACCATAGCAACGCCGGTCCGAATCCAGCCGATTTTTTACATCTGACCAGCTCTTGATGTCGTGTACCGCCTCGTACTTGATCAGCTTTTCAATCAGTGATGCCGGCGAGTCCCAGCTGATGCGCCGCAGGTCCAGGAAACCTACATCAAACCAGGTCGAAAACATGTATTCCATCTCAACATCCAGCGCTTGCAGGCGCTTGTCGGATTTAAGGTGCGGAAGCATGTCGGCTCGCATGTCGACCAGAAAGCGTATGCCTTCGGGGAAGGCACTAAAACGCTGCAACAGGCGCCTGCGCGGCGAGACGGTTGCGCGTCGATAACGCACTTCGGCTACCGCTTCATCGGGTGTGCCCACCGCGGCGGCAAACTGGGCTTGCGCAATTTTGACTTTCTGCGCGTCAGCCACAAACTGCTCACTAATGAGCAGCCACATGTCGCGCCGCTCATTGAGTGACGCCCCGGCATACCAGCCGGCCACCCCCCTCGCGCGGCGTCCGCCTTCAACCTCGCTCACCTGCGGATCGACGATTGACTGCAACTCTTGTAGTGTGCGGCGCAACACGCGTGGTGACAGTGCCTCTTCCTTCTGACGCAAGGTTGCAGACAAACGCTCCCGGGTGGAACGCCCTCCTGGCAACGCGTCAGACGCGGTTGAACCAATGCCTTTTTTGGATGGTGCTTGGCCCGATTCAGAACCGGATGCACCAGTTTTTGCATTTTTTTTATCGCCGGCAAGTCGCGACACACTTCGATTTAACCAGTCTGCTGCAGTCATGATGCCACCCTTAAACGCTGACTTCTGGCGAGAGCACGCAATGCATCCCGCTGCCGGATGATATGGGTACGCATGGCCGCCTCCGCGCCATCACTGTCTCGGCTTTTAAGAGCGGCAAACACGCTTAGATGCTCCGACAGGCTTTGCGCCAGGCGTCCGGGGGCATGCAACTGCTGTTGTCTTGCGAGCTTGAGAATTTTGCGTAAATCTGCAATTGACTGGGCCAGCCAGCGGTTGTTGGCAAGCTGGATGATGGCCTCATGAATAGCAAAGTTTGTAGCGTAGTAGTCGTTGATTCGGCCCGCCTTGGCATGACCTTCCAGCCGCACATGCAGCGTTGCCAGTTCACTCAGTTCGGCATCGGTCGCACGGCGCGCCGCCTCGTGAGCACAACGGCCTTCCAGCAAGGCAATCACCGGAAAAATATCATCTAAATCTTGCTCGGTCACTTCACTGACAAAGCAGCCGCGTCTTGGCTCGTGGCGCAGCAGTCCCTCAGCCGTCAGCACTTTGAGGGCTTCACGCAAAGGCGTGCGCGAGATCTGAAGCCGCGTACACAAAGCTACTTCATCCAGAAAACTGCCCGGTGCCAGTTCGCCCGCAAATATCTGCTCCCGCAGCGTGGCAGCTACTTCTTGGTGCAGGGAATTTTGAACCAGGCGCATGGTGCGATTGTGAGGGACAAGAATGGCGAAAAGTGGGAGTGGAAGTGAAATCGACTCAATCAGATGGGTCACTTTCTGCCGACGATACCACTTCCAGAATTTGGTAATTACAGGTAATTACCCGTAATTATGGCTTGCTAATTTTGTGACAGTTAGCGCTTGTCAACCACCACCACCACTTGGTGGCAACACGGAAAGTTATTTTATTTTAATTTATTTGCGAATGCGACTGATTCGCATTATAGTAAACTTCGATCTTCCCATTAATCAAATCACCAAACGAGCACCACTATGAATTACCGCTGCATCGCCGCATTGTCATTGCTTGCCTGGAGCCTCATCACCACCAACGTCCTGGCCGCCGAGCCAGAAATATCGTTGGTGATTAAAAACCACAGGTTTGAACCGGCTGAGCTGAAAGTGCCAGCGGGCCAGCGCATCAAGCTGATCGTGCATAACCAGGACAGCACCGCTGAAGAATTCGAAAGTCACGATCTCAATCGAGAAAAAATCGTGCCACCTGGTGCCAAGGCCACCGTTTTTGTGGGGCCCCTCAAGACGGGACGCTATGCCTTTTTCGGCGAATACCACGAGGCAACCGCCAAGGGCGTATTGATTGCCGAGTGAGCGTATTTACCTTCACGTTGTCCGTACTTTCCTTGCCAAATAACAAACTCTGGAGCATAAATGTTCGGCACTGCAGTCATCGTTTTTCGTGAAACCCTTGAGGCCGCGCTATTCATTGGCATCATGGCTGCCGCAACGCGCGGACTGTTGGGTCGTGGTCGTTGGCTGGTGGCCGGAATCGTATTCGGTATGGCTGGCGCATTGGGTTTAGCAGCTGCCGCAGGGCAGATCAGCGTCTTGGCAGACGGTGTTGGTCAAGATCTGGTCAACGCCGGCATACTGGCAATTGCCCTCACCATGCTGGCATGGCATTGCATTTGGGTATCTAACCAGGGGGCCGTCACTGCAGCGAATGCAAGAGCGCTCGGCGCAACGTTCAAGCAGCAACATCGCGCACCATGGACTCTCGGGATTGTGGTGGCCCTGTCGGTACTGCGTGAGGGCGCTGAAACCGTCTTGTTCATCTCGGGTTACGCAACGGGCGCAGGACTGCGCGAGACCGTGAGTGGCGCTCTATTGGGCATTCTGGCCGGCATCGTGATGGGCGCACTCATTTATTTTGGGCTCTCGCGTGTGCCCATGAAGCGGATCTTTGCGGTAACCAACACTCTGATCCTGCTGCTTGCAGCATCGATTGCAAGCCAGCTGGCTCG
>JANMBW010000519.1:0-5978 GCA_031360565.1 Polaromonas sp. | reverse complement strand
ACCATGCTGCCCGGCAATGTGTATGTGCTCAACGACCCATACCACGGTGGAACGCACTTGCCGGATATCACCGTCATCACGCCGGTCTACCTCGCAGGACACAGCGGGCCAATCTTTTATGTCGGCTCGCGCGGCCACCATGCCGACATTGGCGGCACAACGCCCGGTTCGATGCCGCCGTTTTCCACGCGCATCGAGGAAGAAGGCGTCCAGATCAACAACGTTCTGCTGGTCGAGCAGGGGCGGCTGCGGGAAGCCGAAATGGTCGCCTTGCTTGAAAGTGGGCCCTACCCTTCACGCAATCCGCAGCAAAACATGGCCGATCTGAAAGCCCAGATCGCCGCCAACGAAAAAGGCGTGCAGGAATTGCGCAAGATGGTCGAGCAGTTCAGCCTGGAGGTTGTTCTGGCCTACATGCGCCATGTGCAGGACAACGCCGAGGAATCGGTGCGCCGGGTCATCACCAAGCTAAAAAATGGCGACTTCACGCTGCCGCTGGATAACGGTGCGCTCATCAAAGTGGCGATTCGCGTGGATACGGCAGGCCGCAGCGCCGAGATTGATTTCACTGGCACGTCAGCCCAGCAAAGCAACAACTTCAACGCACCCACTGCCGTGTGCATGGCAGCAGTGCTGTACGTCTTTCGGACGCTGGTTGACGACGACATTCCGCTTAACGCCGGTTGCCTCAAACCGCTTCGGGTGATCATTCCCCCAGGCTCGATGCTGAACCCGAATCCGCCTGCGTCAGTGGTGGCCGGTAATGTGGAAACCTCGACCTGCATCACCAATGCCTTGTTTGGTGCACTGGGACTGATGGCTTCAGGCCAGTGCACCATGAACAACTTCACCTTTGGCAATGCACGCTACCAGTATTACGAAACCATCTCCGGTGGCAGTGGTGCCGGTGACGGTTTTGACGGCACGTCTGTGGTCCAGGCACACATGACCAATTCGCGCTTGACTGACCCGGAGGTATTGGAGTTTCGTTTTCCGGTGCGACTGGAAAGTTATGAAATTCGTGCCCACTCAGGCGGCGCGGGACGCTGGACCGGAGGCAACGGCGGCTTGCGGCGCGTGCGTTTTTTGGAACCGATGACGGCCAGCATCCTGTCCAACGGTCGCACGCTGGGGGCATTCGGCATGGCCGGCGGTGAGCCCGGGCTGCCCGGGAAAAACATCGTCACCCGTACAGATGGCCGGACTGAAATCCTGGGCCACATTGGCCAGGCCGATATGCACAGTGGCGATGTGTTTGAAATTCAGACACCGGGCGGTGGCGGATTCGGCTTACCGCTGAAGGGCGAGCTCAAGCCCGTTTAAATATACGCGAACAGGGCTGCAGGCTCAACCCTTCAGGCCCAGCATGCGCTGGGCGTTGCCGCCCAAAATGGCTACCCGGTCGGCGTCGCTCAAAAAAGGCGTGGCCATCACGTGGTCGACTGGATGTTGCTCCCACGGAATAGGATGGTCGGTGCCTATCATCACCTGGCTGACGCCGACCTCCGCCACCAGGTGCCGCAAGGCCTCTGGCGTAAACACCAGTGCATCAAAATAGATCTGGCGGATGTACTCACTCGGTTTCTTCTTCAGCTTGATGGTCGGGTCGCAGTTTTGAGGCGCCACAAAACAACCCACATCCATGCGCGGCGCGTTTGATCCCAAATAGCCGCCGCCGTGTGCAGCGCAAACCTTGAGATTGGGGAATTTGTCGAGCACACCCTCAAAAATCAGGTGCTGCAGGGCGATGGTGGTGTCGAGCGGGTTGCCAATCACATTGGACAACCAGCCGTTGCCCTTGAAACGTTTGGCCAGCTCTGGCGTACTTTGCGGATGGATGAACAAGACGGCGCCCAGCGCTTGTGCGCGTTCCCAGACCGGATGGAATTTAGGGTCCGAAAAATCTTCGCCCGCCACGCTGCCGCCTATTGCAGCACCGCGAATGCCGGGCAGTCGCATAGCCTGCTCAAGTTGATCCACTGCCAGATCCGGAAACTGAAGCGCTAGCGATGCGAAGGCAGAAAAGCGATCGGGTCGGGCCGAGCACAGTTCCGACATCTTCTGGTTCTGCAGCCGAACGATCTCGGCGGCTGCGACACGGTCGCGGCGGTACCAGAAAGGGTTGATGCTGAGCACTTCCATGTCAATGCCCATGGCATCCATGTCCGCTAGCCGTCGGTCGATCACGATAAAGTGTTCTTGTTGGCCCTTGACCAAGGGAAGCACGCCCTTGGCGTCGGCACCCATGATCGCCAATGCTTCCGGAATGTAGCAGTGGGCATGCACGTCAATGGTTCGTACGCGCTTGCCGCCGACCAGTACTGGCAGCTTGTAGCCACCTGCTGGCGCTTGCGGAATGCCGGTGTAGCCAGCGCCGAGGCTGCCGCAACCGGCAAGCGCCAACCCGGCAATCACGCCTGAAGATTGGGCAAGAAGTTGTCTGCGTGTGGTCATGGTTTTAGGTGTCCAGTGGGGTGGTTCGCTTGTAGCATAGCCAGTCCAAACGCACGATCGGGATAAACCGCGCCCCTGCCAAGTCTGTCACAGCACACCTCTTCAGCCGCGCAGTCAATGGCATCAGTCCCATGCTTCAGGAGCGGGACTTCCATTCGAGCTGCATGCTGACTTCGCCGGTGAAGCCCGCTGCATTGAAACTTCGCTCGGTGATCCGGGCGCCTCTGCGGCCCAGGCACACGACTGTGCTTGCCCGCGTACCGTAGTCGGCGGTGTGAACAAATTCTGCTGAGAGGGCCAACTCGCGCTCAAGCGTGATACCGGTTTGAGGAAGATCCGCCAGCGCTGCGGCGCGGCGCTCGGACAGCAGGGCGAACAAGGCCTGTTCCAGCGTGCGGAGGCCCGGCAACTGATTTGCGTTCGCGCCTGCCCTGTTATGTTGACTGAGCGCCTGATCAAAGCCAGCACGCAGACGGCTCAGTTTGGGCCAGGGGTAGTTGAAGTCGGCGTTGGAGACCGCGCTAATGCCCGCTGGCAGCGTGAAGGAGCGCCGATGGCGGCTTTCAAAACCCACCAGCGAGTTGCCGTCAAACAGCAGCAGATTGAAGGGGTTGTAGTCTTGTGCCTGGCGTGAGAGGTCTTCGAGAAAGCGTGGGGCGCTACTGTTACCCGCCAGAAAGGCGGTGGTGATCTGGCCGCGCGAAGGCGTGTCGCTGCGCGCCAGGGGCAAGGCCCGGTAGTTGGTGAGCACCGCCAGGCGTCCCTGCTGACTGATGCCCAGCCAGGTGCCGCCTGCCAGAAGATCTCTGCCAGCCACGATGGCTTGATCAGGCCATTGGCAAAGCGCCTGGGTGGGGCGTGCGTAATACTCGTCCCGATTGCCGGCGAGGATGAGGGGAATCGGCGCCTGCGGTTGCCAATCAAAAACGATCAGGCACACGGTATAAACCTCATGCGGTGGCGCATCAACATCCGCCAGCCGTCGGGTTGCAGCCGCAGTAGTGGGTCACAGCATCACTGGTTGCCGCAGGGGTGTCAGCGCCAGCATGAATTAAGGTAGCCCATGGCATGGTGGTTGCCAGTTTAATTGCGCGCCGCCCTGAATGTCGCCGCCAGACGGATCATGTGCAAGTGCTGCTGGACTTGAACTGGCGATGACCGCGGCGTACGCGTTTGACCAGCGTGGTTACCTTGCAGGCAGCCGTGTGATGCTGGTTCGCCAGTCGCCTTGACGCGCCACATCCTCGAAGCGACGTGTATGCCGTACGGTTTGGGGCGGCTTGAGCGTGGAAGGCAAATGGGTGTGGCAGTTAAAAAACAGGATGAGTAGGCGATTTGTTTCGCAGTACAGCCGTCTATTTAACGGTCGGGTATGGGTAAGCATGGTAAAGCACCGTCACACTTTAATCAGATTGAACGTGGCGGTCGCCGCCATGCGAGCAGGTGCTGCGTTGCTTGCCCGGCTGTCGAGATGGTCCAGAATGGTGTTAATGATGAGTTGCTGGGCCTTGGCTCTGGAAAAAGTATGATCAGAATCCTCGACCACCACCATCCGGAAATTCGTGTCGTTCCCCAGTCTGCTGCCTCGCACGCCAAAGTGAAATTCAATGTAGTCGCGGCCGTCGTCGTCAGCGGCCATGATGAGCAGGGTATCGGTTCCCCGGGCGCTAAGGAGCTTGACCTTTTCCAGCACGCTCGATTGCAGCGGTACGCCTTTAACGATTTGCTGAGCGACCCTTTCGAGGCGGGCTTGCATCACGCTCCAAAACCGTTTTGCAATGCCCTTGACATTCACTTCACCGCGCAAAACCCGTCGGTAAACTGCCGGCTTGAACAGCGCACGTCGGTAAAACTCGATCGACTTGTAAGGCAGCAGCATGGAACGTTGCCAGCCGCTGATTTGTTGGTCTTCACGCCATTCCAGGAGGCGCGGATTCATCAAAATCTGCCCGGATATGCGCGGATCTGCCAGGGCGGCCTGGAATGCAACAAAGGCACCTGAGCAAATGCCCAACACGACAATTTTTTTACAGCCGTGGGCGATCAGACAGTCAACAGCTGTATGAATATCTCCGCTGGAGTCTCTGGAATACAGGCTGGTCAAAGAGCCGCTGTCGTCATGGCTGCTATCGCCAATACCCGACATGTCGAAGCGAAAAGACCGATAGCCAAACTTCGCCCAGGCGCGAGCCATCTTGACGTAGATACGGTTCGGTCCGATATGGTGATTGCGCCCGACATTGAGCATCAGCATGCCGGTTTCGCCAGTGCGCTCGGTGCTGGTCAAATCGGCTGGCTCTGTCACGATGCCAAAGAGGCTTTGGGTTGGACCAAACCGCAGCGCACTTTCCCGGATGCCGTCCATCAGCAGCTCGATCGGTCCCGGAGCTGCTAGCTGGGTCGGTAGCAGCCTTGATACCGTTGATGAGGGTAAAGCGGACAGCCAGTTTGTGATTCGGTCCAAAGTGATGTGATTCAACTCGCCTTCATGCGGCTCGGCCATCATGCCGGCGTAGCCTGGCAGTACCGTTTGGGTCACTTCAATGCCCATGTCGGCATAGCCAGCAGCCAACGAGTTCTCGCCGGGCAGGTCGTCGCGGTGAATGATCAGTATGCGCTCGGCTGGGGCTTTGCCGGGGTGCAGGCATTTCAGGGTTGTCAGTTCGCGGATGGTTTGAGGCGTATACAGGTGGCCGAGTGACTCGATATTGGGCTCGGCGGAATCATCCCCTTCTGATTCGGGCTGGCTGCGGAGGGCGCTGCCGGCGCGCAACTCGCGCACGAAAGCGCGACCTGTCACGCAGGGCGCCCAAAGGACCAAGCTCGCGACATGGCCAATTTTCAAGGCGGCCTCTGCGGCCAGCGTCGCGCCCAGGCGCACACCGAACAAGGAAAGACGAGAAACACCGGAGAGTTTTTTCAATGTCAGCGCTGCTGCGGTGATCGAGTTCACCCACGCATGCACCCGGTGCGTATCGGTGTCGCTGCCGGCAGAGTCGCCGGTTCCGTCGTAGTCGAACCGGATGCAATCGAAGCCGGCTTCGGACAGATTTTCGGCAAGCTGAGTGTAGGTATGGTAGGAGCAGATGGCTTCATAGCCCATCGGGCGACACAGCACCACGCCAATCCCGCGCGAGGGTTCTCGCGCCGCGTGAAACCACCCGAAGCACCCGTTGCCGGTGGCGTTGAAAACCACAGGCGTTGCGCTGCGGTCTGAAGGTGTGACGCTCGAGTCGATCACGCGACCTGCTCCAGATTTGACTGTCGGGGCATGCCATCGAGGACGCGAATGCGTGCCGTTTTATTGCAGTTCAGGGCACTGGCAGACCCCATCAACGTATGTCCGGACGTCCGGTGCAGCAAGATGCAAGTCTGACTGCCAGGTGCCAGATTGAAATAGTCGTCATCGGCCTGAAAGCCGGGGGTGTCGATGTGGACACCTTGCGCCAAACGCGTGGTGCCCACTGTCAGCAGCGCTGTTTGTGCGCCCATCATGGTGGCCTCAGCGGTCAGACCGATGTCGT
>JANMBW010000411.1:0-9599 GCA_031360565.1 Polaromonas sp. | reverse complement strand
GAACGAGCCCGCAGGTCGTCGCAGCATTAGCAGCGGCGTTTGAGCATATAGGCACTTCGCCTGACTTTAAGAGTTTTCTAGATAAACAAGTTGCTGAAGTCGACAGCTTTGTTGCTCTAAAAGAAGCGCGCACCGTCATGGAGCGCGACTTAATACGGATGAAGCAAGTCGTAGAAGGACTTCCAATGCATGCCCAGCATTTGTTCGACAACAAGTCCACAGGGGAATTGCCGCTGGGGTTCTAAGGTAATGCCGACTGCGGTCCAATGCGTACGCGGGTCAAGCATTACGTGACGATGAAACGACAGACCTCGCTGTGGCTGTAGACCATTTCTTTAACGCCAGATTAAATTAAAGCAACGGCTTTGCCGTCTGAGCTACTTATCCGGCGTGACATGCAGGAGCCGAACAAGGCTCACTACGCTAATCTGACTTCCAGTAAGCGGTCATTGGCAAACGGCTGCTTTTGGCCCGACACCTGCCGCTTGAGCACCGAAAACGAAGAACTGCTTCCGCTGCATTGCGGTCCTTCCTCCTCAAACGCTGATCGGCGGCAATATCTCGATTCCGATCCGTTAATAAACGGCCGGAATTTGGCTACCTCAAAGAATTTAAGGTCAAACCGGCAAATCTTTGCTATCGTCCACACGTCCGTTAAACGTCAATATTGGCTGCGCGCAGCGCATTGGTCTCGATGAACACCCGGCGCGGTTCGACCTCATCGCCCATCAGCATGGTGAACACGCGGTCGGCTTCGATGGCATCGTCAATTTGCACCCGTAGCAAGCGGCGCACAGTCGGGTCCATGGTGGTTTCCCACAGTTGAGCCGGGTTCATCTCGCCAAGGCCCTTGTAACGCTGGCGAGCCGTCGCGTTCTCGGCTTGACCGATCAGCCAGCGCATGGCCTGGCGGAAGTCGCTGACTTTTTCTTCTTTTTGCCGCTCGCCTTCGCCGCGCATGACCTTGGCACCCTCTCCAATCAGGTCCCTGAAGGTGGCGGCTGCATCGGCCAGCATGGCGTAATCGGCCCCATGCACAAAATCCTGGGTCAGCACGCTGCTTTTGACGTTGCCGTGGTGGCGACGACTGATGCGCAAAATCGGCTTGTCGGTCCGCACGTCAAACTCGCCGGCCACCTCTGCGGTGGGTAAAAACTTTTGCAAGGTAGACGCGGAAACTTCGGCATCTGCCACCGTGTCAAGGTTCAAATGCACGCCGTCAGCAATCGCCTTGAGTGCTTCCGCGTCCATGAAACCGCGTAGCCGAGTGATGACCGATTCAGCCAGCTGATGCTTGCGAGCCAATTCAGCAAGGGTGTCACCGGTCAACACCACACTGCCCTCTCCTGCCGTGCGAACTGAAGCGTCCTTGAGCGCAATGCGCAGCAAGAACGTATCCAAGGCATTCGTATCTTTGAGGTACTGCTCTTCCTTTCCGGCCTTGACCTTGTATAAAGGCGGCTGAGCAATGTAGATGTGGCCGCGCTCCACCAGTTCGGGCATTTGCCGATAGAAAAATGTGAGCAGCAAGGTGCGAATGTGGGCGCCGTCAACGTCAGCATCCGTCATGATGATGATGCGGTGGTAGCGCAGCTTGGCAACGTTGAAGTCGTCGCTGCCGGTGCTGCCACCGGCTTTGCCAATGCCCGTACCCAGCGCGGTGATCAGCGTCAAAATTTCGTTGCTGGTCAAAAGCTTTTCATAGCGGGCTTTTTCGACATTCAAAATCTTGCCGCGCAAGGGCAAGATCGCCTGGAATTTGCGGTCGCGCCCCTGCTTGGCGGAACCACCAGCGGAGTCACCCTCGACCAGATAGATTTCGCACATGGCAGGGTCTTTTTCCTGACAGTCTGCCAGCTTGCCGGGCAAGCCCATGCCATCAAGCACGCCCTTGCGACGCGTCATGTCGCGAGCCTTGCGGGCAGCCTCGCGCGCGCGCGCCGCCTCAATGATCTTGCCGACGATGATCTTGGCGTCAGCTGGCCGCTCCTGCAGGTAGTCATGCAGCAAGCGGCTGACAATGTCTTCAACCGGGCCGCGTACTTCACTCGACACCAGTTTGTCCTTGGTTTGGCTGGAGAATTTGGGCTCAGGCACTTTCACGCTCAGCACGCAGCAGAGCCCTTCGCGCATATCGTCACCTGTGACTTCAACCTTTGCTTTCTTGGCGATCTCGCTGTCGTCAATATATTTATTGATCACGCGCGTCATGGCGGCGCGCAGGCCGGTCAAATGAGTGCCCCCGTCACGCTGGGGAATGTTGTTGGTAAAGCAGAGCACCTGCTCGCTGTAGCCACTGTTCCATTGCATGGCAACCTCAACACCGATGTTGGTGCCCTGGTCGCTTTGGCGATCGCCCATCGCGGCGAACACGTTGGGATTGAGGACCGTCTTGCCCTTGTTGATGAAATCGACAAAACCCTTGACGCCACCGGCGCCGGCAAAGTCGTCTTCTTTGCCCGTGCGTTCGTCTTTCAAACGAATCTTCACGCCGTTGTTCAAAAAGCTCAACTCGCGCAGACGTTTACTCAAAATTTCGTAATGAAAGTCCGAATTGGTCTGAAAGATTTCCAGGTCTGGCAAAAAGTGAACCTCGGTACCCCGTTTGTCGGTATCACCCATGACCTTCATCGGCGACACTTCAACCCCATTGATGGTTTCAACGATGCGGTTCTGCACGAAGCCTTTTGAAAATTCCATGACATGTACTTTGCCGTCACGTCGAATCGTCAGCCGCAACATTTTGCTGAGCGCATTCACGCAGCTCACCCCCACCCCGTGCAAGCCGCCTGAAACCTTGTAGCTGTTCTGGTTGAATTTGCCACCTGCATGCAGCTCGGTCAGCGCGATCTCGGCCGCTGAGCGCCTGGGCTCATGCTTGTCGTCCATCTTGACGCCGGTAGGAATGCCACGCCCGTTGTCCACCACGCTGATGGAGTTGTCGGTGTGGATGGTGACGACGATGTCATCGCAATGACCTGCCAATGACTCATCAATCGAGTTGTCGACCACCTCAAAAACCAAATGATGCAGGCCGGTCCCGTCCGAGGTATCACCGATGTACATGCCGGGTCGCTTGCGCACCGCTTCCAGGCCTTCAAGAATCTGAATCGAACCCTCGCCATAAGCCTCCGACGCGCCTGCCTGGTTAGTGTCGATCTTGGGCTGGAAATTGGAACTTTCCTCGCCTGCCGCTCCGCTTTGGACGTTCACCTGTTCTGCGTTATTTGCTAAATCGTCAGAGCCATTGACATTGTTTTCATCGGTCATAACTGTCATCTTTTCCAGTTTCTTCAATCGCTTGAATAACCAAACCCGCTCGGGCAGCGGGTTTGGTTTGTGTTGGTGGTGTGGCCGGGCAACTTAAATTCGCATGGGCATCACGACATATTTGAAGGCTGCATCGTCTGGAATGGTCAGCAGTGCGGAGCTGTTGGAATCAGCCAATTCCATCTTCACCATGTCCTGGTCCATGTTGGCCAGAGCATCGATGAGGTAGGTCACGTTAAATCCAATTTCTATGGCGTCACCTGCGTAATCGATGTCAAGTTCATCGACCGCTTCTTCTTGTTCGGCATTGTTGCTGGCCACGCGCAGCGTACCCGGCTCAATGTTGAGCCGAACACCCTTGAACTTTTCGCTGGTCAAAATAGCCGTGCGTTGCAGGCTTGCCAGCAAAGGCACCCTACCCAGCGTGACGATATTTTTATGGTTCTTGGGGATGACCCGGTTGTAGTCCGGAAATTTGCCTTCAACCAGCTTGGTCACAAACTCCATGCCCTCAAAGCTGAACTTGGCTTGATTGCCAGCAAACTGCATTTCAATCGCGCCTTCCTTGTCGCTGAGCAAACGCTGCATTTCAAGCACCGTCTTGCGCGGCAAGATTACTTCCTGCTTGGGCACTTCAACATCCAAGGTGGCAGACGAGAAAGCCAGTCGGTGACCGTCAGTCGCTACCAGGCTAAGTTGTTTACCTTCAGCCACAAACAAAATGCCGTTGAGGTAGTAGCGAATGTCATGCACGGCCATGGCAAACGAAACCTGATTCAAAAGCTCTTTCAGTACTTTTTGCGGCACTGAGAAAGTCGGCCCGAAGTTGGCCGCTTCCTGAACCAGGGGAAAGTCTTCTGCCGGCAGCGTTTGCAACGTGAATCGGCTTTTACCGCCCTTCAAAATCAGCTTGCTCTGTGCTGATTCGAGCGACACAGTTTGGTCAGCTGGCATGGAGCGCAGAATATCGATCAGTTTGCGCGCACCTACCGTCGTGGTGAAATTTCCCAGATCGCCATCCAACTCGGCAGTGGTCCGGATCTGGATTTCAAGATCGCTGGTCGTCAACTGCAACTGTGCACCGGTCTTGCGAATCAGAACGTTGGCAAGAATCGGCAGCGTGTGCCTACGCTCGACGATGCCTGCCACCGATTGCAAGGCCGACAAAACTTTATCCTGGCTGGCTTTCAGAACGATCATGACTTCCTCTTTATTTCTCTTTAATTCTTTAATTCAAATTAGTAATAGTAGTAAGGGCGGCATCTTTCTGTGGACAACACCATTTTCCCCTTTTTGATCAATCACTTGCGCACTGTTTAACCTTGTGTTGGCGCCGCTTGTCTTACTTACCTTGACCATGAACAACTTTGAGCATCGCAACCCTTCTGTGGATAACTGCAAGGTTGTTAAAAAGTTATACCCATATAAAAAGAGGCGTCGTTTTTATCGGCAGGCCTCACCTTTAACCCTTCAAGGTTTGCTCAAGCACATGCAGTTGCTGATTCAATTCGGTCATCTGCTGGCGTTCGGCTGACATCTTGCGTACAGCATGTAAAACAGTGGTGTGGTCTCGACCGCCAAACAGCTCGCCAATTTCTGGCAAGCTTTTCTGGGTCAGTTCCTTGGCCAAGTACATGGCGATCTGACGCGGGCGGGCAATGCTGGCGGGTCGCTTTTTGGAATACATGTCAGCAACCTTGATCTTGTAGTAGTCTGCGACAGTCTTCTGAATGTTTTCTACCGAGATCTGGCGGTTCTGAATCGACAGCAGGTCCCGCAGAGCTTCGCGAGCCAGTTGAATGGAAATCTCTTTTTGATTGAAACGCGAATAAGCCAAAATTTTGCGCAAGGCGCCTTCGAGCTCCCGCACGTTGGAACGCACGTTTTTGGCGACAAAGAAAGCGACTTCTTCGGGCATGGTGGTGCCTTCTGCCTCGGCCTTGCGAATCAAGATAGCGACCCGCATCTCCAGTTCTGGCGGTTCAATCGCCACCGTTAGGCCCGAATCAAAGCGGGACACCAGTCGCTCATGGATATCAGTCAAGCCCTTGGGATAGGTGTCACTCGTCATCACAATATGTGATTTTTTGGTGAGCAGGGCTTCAAAAGCGTTGAAAAACTCCTCTTGTGTACGGTCCTTATTGGCGAAGAACTGGACATCGTCGATCAGGAGCAAATCGAGTGAATGGTAACGTTCCTTGAACTCGTCAAATGTCTTGCGTTGGTAGGCCTTGACCACATCCGATACGAATTGCTCAGCATGGATGTAGAGAACTTTTGCGGATGCGTTATCGGCCAGCAGCTTGTTGCCGATGGCGTGCATCAGGTGGGTTTTGCCCAGACCGACACCACCGTAGATAAAGAGCGGATTGTAAAGCTGACCCAAGCTGCTGGCGACATGCATGGCTGCCGCACGCCCCATACGGTTAGCCGTGCCTTCAATCAAGGTGTCGAAAGTCAAAACGCTGTTCAGCCGGTTTTTGAATGGCGCATCCGCTACTTCTTCAGCCACACCCAGACCTGCCGGCTCCACCACCCCGGACGATTCAAAAATGCGAGTTAAGGATACAGATCGGACGGCCGCCTCCCGCGGAGCAAGTGCTAACTCTAAAAAAACCTGATGCCCCGTCACTTTTTCGAGCAATGCTGCAATACGAGCCGCATATTGCGCCCGAATCCAGTCCAGCTTAAAGCGGTTGCCAACTTGGATGGTCACCTTTGATAAATCAGACGCGACTTCAGCAACCAATGGCCGTATCCAGGTATTGAACTGTTGCTCGGGTAATTCCTGGGCGAGATGGTCGACGCAGGTTTGCCACAAACCGTCACTCGGGACGTACGCTGAACGGTCACTCATGGATACAGGGGGTGGCGACGTTGCCCCAATACCGGCGGGCGACACTTGTGGATATTCTTAATTTCTGACACCCCTGATTGTATCCCGGAGCACGAGTTATCCACAATGCATAGTGGCAGATTCGAACTGTATTTTTGCGGTGCCCGAGCGGCGGAGCAACTGGTATATCGTTGCAGCTCCGGCCGATCCAGATTTTGCAAGCCTTGGTAAATCTGCGATAATCGTGGGTTTCCCCTAAACACTGTCCGACCATGAAACGCACATACCAACCCTCCAAAGTCAAGCGTGCACGCACCCACGGCTTTTTGACCCGGATGAAGACTCGCGGCGGTCGCGCCGTGATAGCGGCGCGTCGCGCCAAGGGCCGCAAGCGTCTGGCAGTTTAAGTCCGCAGCAAGTCTGCGGTGCAGCGGCTTAAAACCCGGCCTCAGTTTCAAGCCTTGCTGGCTGCTGACACCGTTGCCAAAACCGAGCACTTCGTTCTTCACTGCTACCGACTCAATCCGATGCCGTCTTCACTGCATCGGTCCGGGACTATGACCAGTGACGCTGAGCGACTAGACCTGTTCGGGGCACATGATCAATGGATTGGCGCCATGGTGCCCAAACGCTGGGCCAAGCGGGCGGTTACTCGCAACGCCATCAAACGACAGATCTATTCCGTGAGTGTTGAAGCCTTGCTCCGCTACCCGCAATCCGCGCTTTTGGTACGCCTGCGTCGGGAGTTTTCACGCAAGGATTTCCCCAGTGCGGAGTCCCCGCTGCTTAAAACCGCGGTTCGGGCGGAAGTGCTTACCTTGATGCAGCTTGGCGCGACAGCGTTCCCGTCTGCCTAGCCCGTCTGCATTCTCTCGCCTCCTTCGTATGTCAAACTTGCTGGCCGCTTTAACCCGACTTCCTTCCCATGTCCTGGTTGGACTGGTCAAGACGTATCGCCTTTTGTTGAGTCCGTCACTGGGTTCCGCCTGCCGGTTTGAACCGAGTTGTTCAGCCTATTCCCTGCAGGCCCTTGAGCAGTACGGGGCCACAAGGGGCAGCTACTTGACCTTGAAGCGTTTGGTGCGGTGCCAGCCGTGGTGCGAGGGTGGGTTTGACCCGCTGGTGCGCCCGCTGGCAAGCCATGACGCCTTGTTTACTCCTCTTGTCACCTCTGTGACACCCATCTCCTCTACAAAGAAGCCGTCATGAATGACATTCGTCGCACCATCTTGTGGGTGATTTTTGGTTTTTCGATGATCTTGTTGTGGGATCAGTGGCAAGTCTTTAACGGCCAGAAACCCACCTTTTTCCCAGGTGCAACCCCGGCTGCCAAAACTGCAACTGGACCAGCCGGCGCCCCCGCGGCTTCGGCTCCTTTGCCGACAACCGGATCGGCTGCTGTCCCGGTACCCACTGCCACCGTTGCAACCGGTGCGGTGGGTGCCGTCGCCGTGCCGGGCGGCGCGCCTACTGCGGGGCTCGCCACCAAAGAGCGCCTGACGGTCAGCACGGATGTGTTCACGCTAACCTTTGACACCGAAGGTGGCACCCTGGTGCGCTCGGTATTCAATCGATTCAAGGATATGACCGACGGCAAAGCCGGCTTCACCTTGCTTGACGAAAGCAGCAGCCGTGTCTATGTTGCCCAAACCGGGCTGATTGCCGCAGGTGGAGGAGGCGCATTGCCCAACCACAAGACCCTCATGACCCTGCTGCCCGGCGAACGCACCTTGAAAGACGGACAAAAGGAACTCCAGATCAAGTTTGAGTCGGGTGAAGTGGGGGGCGTCAAATTGGTCAAAACCTATACCCTTAAGCGCGGAGCCTACGACCTGGACGTTCGTCACGACGTGATCAATACCGGGACCGCACAGGTGTCGCCGCAGCTGTATCTGCAGCTGGTTCGCGATGGCAATCCGCCGCCTGGCGAATCATCTTTTTATTCCACCTTTACCGGCCCAGCGGTCTACACCGAGGCCAAGAAATACCAAAAGATCGAGTTCAAGGATATCGAAAAAGGCAAGGTCGATGTTGAAAAGCAGGCTACTAATGGCTATGTCGCCATGGTGCAACATTACTTTGCTTCAGCCTGGCTTTTGGGCGACGGCATCAAGCGGGACCTGTTTGAACGCAAGGTTGATACCAATCTTTATGCCATCGGCATGATCGCGCCGCTAGATGCGATTGCGCCCGGTACCACCCGGTCTCTGGAGGCCAAACTTTTTGTTGGGCCGCAGGAAGAGAAAACGCTAGAGGCCATGGCCCCAGGCCTGGAGCTGGTCAAGGACTACGGCTGGCTCACTATTTTGGCCAAGCCACTGTATTGGCTACTGGACAAGCTGCATGCCTTTCTCCAGAACTGGGGCTGGGCTATTGTGGCTTTGGTACTGCTGCTGAAAATTGCTTTTTACTGGCTTAATGCCAAGGCTTATTCCAGCATGGCCAAGATGAAGGCCATCAACCCGAAGATCATGGAAATGCGGGAGCGCCTGAAAGACAAGCCGCAGGAAATGCAGCAGGCCATGATGAAGATCTACAAGGAAGAAAAAGTCAACCCGATGGGGGGTTGCTTCCCGATCATGGTCCAGATCCCGGTGTTTATTGCTCTGTACTGGGTGCTTCTGTCCAGCGTGGAAATGCGAGGTGCGCCCTGGATTTTATGGATCAAGGATCTGTCAGCGCCCGACCAGTACTTTATTTTGCCCATTGTGATGACGCTGACCACGATGTTGCAAACAGCCCTCAATCCGGCCCCGCCTGATCCCATGCAGGCCAAGCTGATGTGGTTCATGCCCTTGATATTCAGCGTCATGTTTTTCTTTTTTCCGGCAGGTCTGGTGCTGTACTGGATCACCAACAATATTTTGTCGATCGCACAGCAGTGGGTGATCAATACCCGCATGGGTGTGCCGCCGCAGTTCAACTTGCCCAAGTTCAGCTGAGCACCCTGGCGCATCCCTTGGCAAGCAAGGCCGCAGGCTAAATAGCCTGGCGGCCTTTTTCGCTTTTCAAGCTACGTTTCAACTTACCATTTGCCTTGCATGCTGGCCCGACACCACCACCCCATTGCCGCCATTGCCACCGCTCCTGGCCGCGGCGCAATCGGTGTTGTTCGTGTGTCGGGGGTGGATATTTGTCCCTTGGTACGGGCCATTTGCGGCCAGGCTTTGGTGCCGCGCAGGGCCACGTACTTACCGTTTCGCGACGCGCGGGGCGGCGTGATCGACCAGGGTTTGGCCATCCATTTTCCGGCGCCGAATTCCTACACCGGCGAAGACGTCCTGGAGCTGCAGGCGCATGGCGGCCCGGTGGTGCTGCAGGTGCTGCTGGCGCGCTGCCTTGAAGCCGCGGCCGCTATCAACCCGGCTACCCAGCAAGCGTGGTTGCCGGAGATGCGGGTGGCGCAACCGGGTGAGTTCACTGAGCGAGCTTTTTTGAACGACAAGCTGGACCTGGCGCAGGCCGAAGCGATTGCCGACTTGATCGATGCCAG
>JANMBW010000404.1:0-1969 GCA_031360565.1 Polaromonas sp. | reverse complement strand
AAACGAGCGCATGGACTGGCTGCTTGAAAAAGCCACCGAGCTGGGTGTGGCCAGCATCCAGCCATTGATCACCGAGCGTAGCGTGCTGCGCCTCAAGGGTGACCGTGCCGATAAAAAACTGGCCCACTGGCGCGGCGTAGCCGTGGCGGCGTGCGAGCAATGCGGCCGTAACCGGGTTCCCGCCATATACCCGGTGCAGGCGCTCGATGCCTGGCTGCAAGGCCGACCCACTCCGAATGCGGGGCACGCACAGCTGCTGTTGTCTTTAGCGCGCGACGCCCACGCTCTGGCCGACGCCACGCAAAACCGCAGCGGCTTGACCTTTTTGAGCGGCCCCGAAGGCGGGCTAAGCACCACTGAAGAAGCCGCCGCGAGGGCTGTCGGTTTCAAGCCTGTGTCCTTGGGCGCACGCGTGCTCAGAGCCGAGACCGCCCCCTTGGCTTGCCTGGCTTTTGTATCGCTACGCCCCGGCTCCTGATTCCCTATACCGCCCCCGCTATCAGCGACAGGGCACGAAAAGTGGCATGGCTTGCATTTGGTGACCATGCTTGTCCTACGCATGCCGTCGGAGCCAACCCACCTTGGCACCTATGACCGGTTTCTAAAGTTGCGGTAGCTGTCTATTCCGTCAGCCATCCTTGCTACCCCTTGCCTCTCGGGGCATATTTTTTTGGAGAACCCTCATGAACTTGACTAAAACATTGGTTACCGCGACGGCTGCTGCTGCGATCGTTGGCGCCTTCGGTTTGGTGTCGGCACAGACCACCACCCCGGCAGATCCGGCCAGCCCATCCAGCCCCGCCATGCAAAACCGCGACGCTGGCCAACCCACCATGAATCAAGGCACCACCGGTTCTGGCCCGTCCAATCCCAACGCCATGCCTGCTCCCAGCTCCACCACGTCCCCTAGTGCACCCTCGATGCCTGCTGCGACAGTAGACACGCCCGCCTTCCAAACCGAGCGTCCTGCCCAAGCGGACCGCAACTGAGTACAGCGTCTGTAGTCGCCTGCCAGGTACGGCGTCAAGACGCGCGCGTCAGGTCTCAAAAACCTGACGCGTCTCGCCGATTTCTGGCGCGCGATGCCAGACAAGACATGATTTGAATCCCGCTTTCACCATGCCAGGTTCAACCGCCTTGACGCCAGAACCCTCGGCGAGCCGGGCCCGGGCTTCAAAGCCTGAGTCCACGCTCTGGCGGGACGGCCTCAAGCAAGGGGTTCTGATCGGCGCCGCCATCGTCGCCGTGATGTTGCCGCCCGGTCGCGCAAACCTGCGGACCGTGCCCGGTTCCGTATGGCCTGCGGTGGGGTCCATTGCCGCTGAAGAGCCAGCGGTACGTGGGGCAGATTTTGGGGCCGAAGAGGCCTCGCTGGAAGCGCGTGGGGTTGCCAACTGGTCGGTGCGTTCGGGCGACCACCAGCAGCTTTATTTCGTTATTCTGGACAAGATCAACACCAAAGTTTTTGTGTTTGATCCGTCCGGCAAATTGGTCGGGGCGAGCCCTGTGTTGATCGGCGCAGCAAAAGGCGATGACTCTGTGACCGGCATAGGTGGTCGACCCATCGCGGAGGTCCAGGAACATGAACGCACCACGCCCGCTGGACGATTTTTAGGTGAGCCTGGGCGCAATTCGCATGGTGAGGACGTGGTGTGGGTGGATTACGGTGCTGCCGTGTCGATGCACCGGGTGCGGACGATTGAGCCGAAAGAACGGCGCCTGGAACGCCTTGCCTCGCCCACCACGGAAGACAATCGCATCTCCTACGGGTGCATCAATATGCCGGTGGAATTCTTCGAAACAGTGCTAAAGCCCGCCTTTGACAGCCGCTATGGCGTGATTTACGTGCTTCCCGAGGTGAAGTCTGCCGCCGAGGTATTCCAATCGGCTTTCGGCCCCAACGCCCAGACCGGAGCACTGCCCGCCAGCTGAAGCGACTGTTCCGGGTGTCGTATTGACACTTTTAAGC
>JANMBW010000396.1:0-11673 GCA_031360565.1 Polaromonas sp. | reverse complement strand
TTGAGAGCTGTCTTCCCCAGCCTCGCCGCTGATGACCAGCCCGCTTTCAACCAGCAGTGGGTCGTTGTAATCGGGAAACACGCTGGCCAGGCTGCGCCAACCTTCCGGGGCATAACCCAGGCCAAAGGTTTTTGCGATTGCACCGGTCAGTCCGCGGCTCTTGAAGTAGCCAATGGCCCGCTCGGAGCCGCGCAGATGCTGGATATAAGCCAGACCCGCTTTTTCAAGCACGCTGGTGAGGGTAGCCTGCTGCTCGCGAACTTGCGCCGCTTTCGCCCGATCTTGCGGCGACACATCGTCTTGTGGCATCTGCAAGCCGACTTGCTGGGCCAGGTCTTTGACAGCCTCGATAAAGGTCATGCCGGCCTGGTCCATCAGAAAGCTGATCGCATTGCCGTTTTTGCCACAGCCAAAGCAGTGGTAGAACTGTTTGGCGGGGCTTACGCTGAAGGACGGGGATTTTTCGCCATGAAACGGGCACAGACCCATGAAATTGGCGCCGCCTTTTTTTAACTGGACATGTCGGCCCACAATGTCCACCACGTCAGTACGCGCCAGCAGCTCCTGAATGAATGATTGGGGAATGGCCACGGCGTTATTGTGCCCCGACGTCGGGTTCTGCCGCTACCATGGCCTGCTGAAATCCAAATTCGAGGAGACACCATGCCCAGCATTTTTGACCAGCATCTGGCGCGCAATGAGGCCAACCATGCTGCGCTGTCGCCGCTGTGCTTTGTTGAGCGGGCGGCCGAAGTGTATCCACAGCGACTGGCGGTGGTGCATGGCCAGCTGACGCGTAACTGGGCCGAGCTTTTCACGCGTTGCCGCCAGCTGGCCAGCAGCCTGCAGCGGCATGGCATTGGCAAGGGTGACACGGTTGCCGTGATGCTGCCCAACACGCCCGAGATGGTGGAGGTCCATTTTGGCGTTCCAGCAACGGGAGCGGTGCTCAATGCACTGAACACGCGGCTCGACGCGGAAACCATTGCGTTCATGCTGGACCATGGAGAGGCCAAAGTTCTGGTGGTCGACCCGGAGTTTGCTGCCGTCACTGACAAGGCACTGGCGCTTCGCAAGTCGACAACGCCGCTGCTGGTCATGGACGTGGAAGATGCCCAGTACACCGGCCCGGTGCAGCGCATCGGCAGCATGCTTTATGAAGACTTTGTTGCTGCTGGCGATCCGGCTTATGCCTGGGAATTGCCCGGCGACGAGTGGGACGCCATTTCGTTGAATTACACCAGCGGCACCACCGGCAACCCCAAGGGCGTGGTCTACCACCATCGCGGCGCGGCGCTCAATGCCGTGTCGAACATTCTGGAATGGGACCTACCCAAACACCCGGTGTATTTGTGGACCTTGCCCATGTTTCATTGCAATGGCTGGTGTTTTCCGTGGACGGTGGCCGCGCGCGCCGGGGTCAATGTCTGCCTGCGCAAGGTTGAGGCCGGGGCCATATTCGACGCGATTCGCCAACACAGCGTCACGCATTACTGCGGCGCCCCCATCGTGCACGGCATGCTGGTGAATGCGCCCGAAGACATGAAGCATGATCTTCCGCGCGGCGTCAAGGCCATGGTGGCGGGGGCTGCGCCGCCGGCTTCCATGATCGAGGGCATGGAGCACATGGGTTTTGATCTGATTCATGTGTACGGCCTGACCGAGACCTACGGCCCGGCCATGGTGTGTGCCAAAGACGAGTCCTGGAACGCCCTGGACATTGGCGAGCGTTCGCGTCTCAATGCCCGTCAGGGTGTGCCCTACCACTTGCAGAGAAGCGCCAGCGTCATCCATGCCGAAACCATGCTGCCGGTGCCGCGGGACGGCGAGACCATGGGCGAGATCATGTTTCGCGGCAATATTGCCATGAAGGGGTATCTCAAGAACCCGGCGGCAACGGACGAAGCATTTCGGGGCGGCTGGTTTCACACGGGCGACCTGGCAGTGCAGTACCCCGACGGATACGTCAAGATCAAGGACCGTAGCAAGGACATCATCATTTCCGGGGGTGAGAATATTTCCTCTATCGAAGTCGAGGATGTGCTGTACCGGCATCCCGATGTGCTGGCCGCCGCAGTGGTGGCCAAGCCGGATGCACGCTGGGGCGAAACGCCGTGTGCCTTTGTTGAATTGAAGGCTGGCGCGGTGACGACGGCGCAGGACATCGTGGCGCACTGCAAGAGCCACCTGGCGGGTTTCAAGGTCCCGCGCGCGGTGGTCTTTGGCGAGTTACCCAAAACGTCTACTGGGAAAATCCAGAAGTTCGAGCTGCGCAAGCAAGCCGGCTCGGCAGCGGCGATCGATGTCTAAGTTGCTCGGCAGGTTGCAAGTGCTATTGAAAAGGTAGCGTATGAGGCAGTCTAAACGTGGGCTTGAGCCTTTTCCGAGCATTTTTTCGCTAAGCACCGGCATCTTGCTGGATTCATTTCGCGAGGGCGATGCGCCATGATGCCAATGGGGCCGCAGCTTGCGTATGTCGTCAGCCATCCGGGCACCTTCGCGTGGCGGGTGCTCAAGGGCTTTCGCGCCAACCAGGGCCTGCTGCTGGCCGGGGCAGTAGCCTATTACGCCTTGCTGTCGATCGTTCCCTTGTTGATCCTGATTGCGATTGCACTGTCGCATGTGATTGAACAGCCTGTTTTGCTGGAAGCGCTGGGCCGTTACATCGGCTGGCTGGCGCCGGGTCAGTCCGCATTCATCGTCAATGAGTTGTCCAACTTTCTGGCGCATCGTGAGGTCATGGGCTGGGTGCTTCTGGGCACCATGCTTTTCTTCAGTTCGCTCGCCTTTACCGTGCTGGAAAATGCCATGTCGGTGGTGTTCTTGCATCGTGTGGCGATTCGGCGCCGCCATTTTCTGGTGTCTGCCGTGCTGCCGTATTGCTACATCCTGTGCCTGGGCATCGGGTTCTTACTGGTGACTCTGGTGTCGGGAAGCCTCCAGGTGATGGGCGAGAAAAGTGTGGAGTTCCTAGGCAACAGCTGGTCGCTGAGTGGGTTCTCAGGGGCGCTCCTTTATTTGCTCGGTCTGGGCGGTGAGATTTTTCTGCTGACCTCGATGTACATGGTGATGCCAGTCGGCAGGCTGTCCTTGCGTCATGCCCTGATTGGCGGGCTAACCGCCACGCTGTTCTGGGAAATCACCCGCCACCTGCTGGTCTGGTACTTTGCCACGCTGTCGCAGGTTGGCCTGGTGTATGGCTCGCTCACTACAGCCATCGTGGTTTTGCTCAGCCTCGAAATCGCCGCGACGCTACTCTTGCTGGGTGCGCAGGTGATTTCAGAATTTGAGCGTATTGGCACTCCCGGCCAGGATGCACCGGCCAAGCCTATGCGCACGGGCTAAGCGCCGGGCTTTTCAAGCTCCGTTTTAATGGGCCAGAATTTTTGAGAGAAAGGCCTGGCCCCTATCGGTGCTCGGCGCGTCAAAGAAAGCGCTTGGCGTGCCCTCTTCGACAATCTGGCCTTCATCCATGAAAACAATGCGGTCGGCCACGGCGCGCGCAAATCCCATTTCATGCGTGACGCAGAGCATGGTCATGCCTTGGTCAGCCAGACTGACGATGACGTCCAGTACCTCCTTGATCATCTCGGGGTCGAGCGCCGAGGTGGGTTCGTCGAAAAGCATGATCCTGGGCTTCAGGCAGAGTGAGCGAGCGATCGCGACCCGCTGCTGTTGGCCACCTGAAAGTTGCAACGGATATTTGTGCGCCTGATCCGTGATGCGCACGCGCTCGAGCTGTGCCATGGCGATCGCTACCGCCTCTTTCTTGGGCAATCCCATTACCCAGATTGGCGCCAACGTCAGATTTTCGAGCACCGTCAGATGCGGAAACAGGTTGAACTGCTGAAACACCATGCCGACCTCGCGGCGCACCGCATCCGCGCTCTGGCTATCGTCGCCCAGCAGCCTTCCCGCGACGGTCAGGGTGCCCTCCTGGTAATCTTCCAGCGCGTTGACGCAGCGAATCAGCGTTGACTTGCCTGACCCGGAGGGTCCGCACACCACGATGCGCTCGCCGCTTAGAACGCTCAGGTTGATGTCGCGCAGGACATGACAATCGTCGCCATACCATTTGTTGACCTGTTCAAACTGGATGATGGGCGCGTCGGCGGGGCGGTGCATCTAGTGGCCCTTGCGCTTCAAGCGCCGCTCGACGCGCAAGCTGTAACGCGACATGGCATAACAAAACGCGAAGTAAATCGCAGCGATGAACAAATAGGCTTCGATTTTAAAAGGCCGCCAGTTTGGGTCTGAGCCCAGCGCCAGCGACAGGGCGCCCGTCAACTCGTACAGCGAGACGATGGTCACCAGGGAAGTGTCTTTGAACAGCGAGATAAAGTTGTTGACAATGCTGGGTACGACGGCAGCCAGCGCCTGCGGCAAGATGATGGTCCGCTGCATTGGCCAGTAGGTCAGGCCCAAGCTGGCTGCGGCCTCTGCTTGCCCGCTCGCCACCGTCTGTAGACCGCCGCGAATGATTTCTGCCATGTAAGCGGCGGCAAAAAGGGTAATACCAACAATCACCCGGATCAGTACATCAGGCGATTTGTCAACCGGTAAAAAGAGCGGCAGCATGAACGATGCCATGAACAGTACCGAGATCAGCGGAACGCCGCGCACCAGTTCAATAAAGACCTGACATATCGAGCGAATCGCCGGCATGCCTGAGCGCCGCCCAAGCGCCGCCAGAACCGCGATCGGAAAGGCCAGCACCATCGATAACACGCTCAACATCAGCGTCAGCGGCAGGCCTCCCCACTGGTCAGTGGGAACTGGGCTCAAGCCGGCAAAGCCTCCGCCCATCAGGCCTGTAAAAACCGCAATGCCACCAAGCCAGATCAGGACAAGAGATGGTTTCCAGAATCGTGGGTTACAGCTTGCCAACACCGGCAGCAGCAGGGCAACGCTTGCCAACACAGGTCGCCACTGCTGCGACTGGGGATAGCGCCCCAATAAGATAAAGCGGGCTTTTTCATTGACGACGCCCCAGCACGCACCGATGCCGCGCGCCACCTGGCACTGGTCGGCGTCGGCGGCGAAGACCGCGTGCACAACGCCCCAGTTAAAGCCCTTCAGCACCAGCCACGTGAAGGCCCCGAGTAGCAAAAGTGTGAGCAGGGTGTTGGGAAGGCTCGAAAAAAGCTGACGTTGCAGTGCTGCAGTGACGCCGGTGGCGCGCGCGGGTGCAGGTCGGGCGGCGATGTATTTGAAGGTCGGGGCAGGGTGAGAGGTCATCAGCGCTCCCGGATCGCTGCGCGGCGGTTAAACCAGTTCATCAGGCCTGACGTGAGGAGCGATAAGGTCAGATAAACAAACATGATGATTGCGATGCACTCCAGCGCACGGCCAGACTGGTTCAGTGAGGTGTTGGCGATCGACACCACTTCCGGATAGCCGACCGCCACGGCCAGCGAAGAGTTTTTGGTCAGGTTCAGAAACTGGTTGGTCAGTGGCGGAATGATCAGCCGCAGCGCCTGCGGCAGCACGATCAGGCGCATGGCACGTGCCCGCGACAGGCCGATCGACGCACCAGCCTCGTGTTGGCCCCGGGGCACTGATGCAATGCCGGCCCGGACGACCTCAGCGATAAAAGCGGCGGTGTAAAGCGACAGCCCCAGCAACACAGCCAGATACTCGGGGCTCAACATGCCGCCGCCTTCCACTTGCAGATCTCCCAGCACCGGATATGCCACCTGCAGCTGTCCCCCGGTCCAGTCCAAGGAAGGAAAAGCCAGTCCGTTTTTACCCAGGAAGAACATATTGCCGAGATTGAGCGGCTCGTTGGGTGGCGGCAGATATTCGATGAACAGCAGGTAGCACATCAGCAGCTGCAGCAAAAGCGGAATATTGCGAAACAACTCCACATAGCCGTAACTGAGTCCGCGCAGCAGTGCATTGCGGGAAAAGCGTGCAATCCCCAGCAGCGTGCCCAGAATGGTAGCCAGGATGCAGGCCGCTACGGCCACCCGCAGTGTGTTGACCAGGCCGACTGCAAAAGCTTTCCAGTAGGGGCTGGTGGAGTCGTAATTGAGCCAGCCCTCGCCAATGTCAAAACCGGCCGGTTGCAGCAAAAAATCGAAACCGCTGCGAATCCCCCGCAGCCGCATGTTGTCCAGGGTGATGTTGATCAGCGCCCAGGTCAGCAGCGCAAGCAGCAGAACCGCCAGAGTCTGGTAGACCCAGGCCCGGACACGCGGGCTTCGCCACGACAGCTTATGGCGCGTTACTGCGGGCGCGCGGCGTGGCGCAATCAGCTGGCTCATTGGCCCGCCTGCCGCGCAAGCGCTTGCATCACCGCACCGGAGGCGCGTAGACCAAGCCGCCTTTGGACCACAGGTTGTTGCTTGCGCGCGCCAGTCCCAAAGGACTTTTAGGACCAACGTTGCGCTCAAAAATTTCACCGTAATTTCCGGTGGCCTTGAGGGCACGTACCATCCAGTCCTTGTCCAGTCCAAGCAGTTTGCCGGTGTCCTCAGTGCTGCCGAGCAAGCGACCGACAGCTGGGTCCTTGGTGTCACGCTGCAAGGCCTCGACATTGGCTTTGGTCACACCGTACTCTTCCGCCTCGATCAGGCCAAACACCACCCACTTGACGATCGCAAAAAACTCGTCATCGCCGCGGCGCACGGCCGGGCTCAGCGGTTCTTTAGAGATCAGCTCCGGAAGAATAATGTGATCAGCCGGGTTTTTGGCTTCCTTGTTGCGTATCGAGGCCAGCCCGGAAGCGTCGGTGCTGTAGGCCTGGCAACGACCGGCAAAGTACGCCGCATTCGCCGCATCAAATTTTTCGAATACTACCGGCTTGATGGCCAGGCCGTTGGCACGGGAAAATTCCGACAGATTCTTTTCGGTGGTGGTGCCGGACTGCACACAGACGGTGGCATTTTTAAGCTGTTTGGCGCTCTTGACCTTGCTTTTGGCGGGCACCATGAAGGCTTGTCCGTCGTAGTAAGTGGTGCCGGTAAAACTCAGGCCCAAGGAGGCATCACGGGTCAGGGTCCAGCTGGTGTTGCGCGACAAAATATCGACCTCGCCCGATTGCAGGGCGGCAAAACGCTGCTGCGCAACCAGTGGCACCCATTTCACCTTGTTGGCATCGCCCAGCAGGCTGGCAGCGATGGCGCGGCAGATATCCACGTCAAGGCCAGACCACTGGCCGCTGCTGTCGGCCTGAGAAAAGCCTGCTACGCCGCTGCTGACGCCGCACACCAGTTGGCCCCGCGCCTTGACGGCATCCAAGGTTTTGCCAGCGTGGACCGGCGCCGCGATGGCTGCGAGGCTGAGCAGGACGGCAGATGCCAGCCGATTGTTTTTCAGGAGGTGAAACATGGGTTCAATGGTAAACCTAGTCGCCCATCACGGTGCCCTCCCGACGAGGGTCGGCACCACCAAAATAACCCTTCGGGGTTCGCTCTATGCCCTGTAGACCACTGGTCATGGGCTGCTCCCGCACATCGTGGCCGCGGGCGCGCAGGGCGTCCACTGTGCTGGTGGGAAAGCGTTTGTCCTCCAGCAAGGTCGGGCCGTTGAGCGAGCCGAAGTTCGGCAGACTGATGGCCTGCTGGACCGTCATGCCCCAGTGGAGCGTCGCGTAAAGGGTTTTGGTGGTGTAGTGAATGATGACCGAACCGCCTGGGCTGCCAGTGGTCATGATCAGTTTGCCAGTGGCCTGGTCAAACACGAGCGTCGGCGCCATCGACGAACGCGGGCGCTTGCCGCCTTGCACGCGGTTGGCAACCGGCTTGCCCGTTGCATCAAACGGCGCAAAGCTGAAGTCCGTGAGTTGGTTGTTTAAAAGAAAACCGCCTGCCAGCCCCTTACCCCGGTTGACCATGATGCGCGATCCCCACGCGTCTTGTATGGAGGTTGTCATGGCGATCGCCTGCCCATAGGCGTCTACTACCGATATATGCGATGTGCCATATTCAGTCTGTTCGGCCATTGGCGCGTAGCCCGACACCCGTCCGCCAGGTTGACCGGGCTTGGCAGACTGCATGCTTTGTAGGCCAATGCCTGCTGCACGACCGGCCAGGTAGGCGGGCTCCAGCAGGCTCATCCAGTTGTCAGCTGGCGCAACCACAAAATCCGGATCGGCCAGGTATTGGGCCCGATCGGCGTATGCCAGCCGGGAGGCCTCGGTGTACAGGTGCAGCCACTCGGCACCCGGCAGGCCGTTGGCCGACGGCAAACTGGCCGCCCGGGTATTTTTCAGAATACCCAGAATCTGGCCGACCGCGATGGCACCCGAGCTGGGTGGTGGCATGCCGCAAATTTGCACGTCTTTGCTGGCGCCCTGGTAGCCATAGCAGAGGGGCACGCGTTTTTTGGCCTCATAGGTGGCGAGGTCGACCAAGCTGAGCTGGCCAGGATGGGTCGGATGTTCTTGCACCGCAGTTACGATGGCCTGCGCCAGCTCGCCTTCATGCATTACTCGCGATCCCTCCGCGGCGATACGCCGAAGCACGGCCGCCAACTCCGGGTTTTTGAGCTGGTAGCCGACCGGCCAGGGCCGGCCATCGCGATCGTAGAAGTAGGTCCGCGCAACCGGAACTTTTTTCAGGTGGACTTCGAGCGTCAGCAGCGTGTGGAGTCGGGCACTGACAGCAAAACCATTTTCGGCCAGCGCAATGGCTGGTTCGAACAGCTGAGCCCAACTCAGCCTGCCGTGCTGGCGATGGGCCATCTCCAGCATGCGCAGGACACCCGGGGTGCCCACTGCGCGGCCCCCGACGGCGGCCTCGAAGTAAGACAGAGCTTGGCCGTTGCGGGCCAGAAATAGTCCTGAATCAACGCTTGCCGGTGCGGTTTCGCGGCCATCGAAGGCTTCTACTTCCCGTCCGTCAAAATGCAGCAAAAAAGCCCCACCCGCGATGCCGCTGGACTGCGGCTCCACCAGCGCAAGCACCATCTGCACGGCAATGGCTGCGTCAAGCGCCGAGCCGCCTGCTTTCAGCATCTGGTAGCCAGCTTCGGTCGCCAACGGGTTGGCCGCTGCCACAGCAAATCGAGTCGTGGCCCAGCCCGGTTTTTCGGTGTAAGCCGAGGCCGCCTCGGGCTGATCCGGGACGCCGCCGCCAATTGGGGCGCGCAGCAAGCTGGCACTGGAGCAGCCTGCCAGCAAGGTCACCAACAGGGCAAGTGCGTTCAACTGGCGCTTCATGCCATCCCTAGTGGGTGCAGTGTTTGGCCAAAAGCTGCATTTCTTCAATCTTTTAACGCTCCAGCCCACTAGATGAGGAGGTTTAACGCTATATAAAATATAGCATTGAGCGGGTCGGCCGGACAGCGTTACCGGGGCGCCAGTCTAATCGCCCCGTCCAGGCGGATCACCTCGCCATTGAGCATGTCGTTCTCAAAAATGTGCTGGGCCAATTTGGCGTAGTCTTGCGGCGTCCCCAGGCGGCTGGGAAAGGGTACCGATGCAGCCAGCGAGTCTTGAACTTCCTGTGGCATCCCGAACATCATCGGTGTGCCAAAAATGCCGGGAGCAATCGTCATGTTGCGGATGCCGTTGCGCGCCAGGTCGCGGGCAATCGGCAGCGTCATGCCGACAATCCCGCCTTTTGATGCACTGTAGGCCGCCTGACCGATCTGGCCGTCATAGGCGGCGACAGAGGCCGTCGAAATCATCACGCCGCGCTCGCCGGTGGACTCGGGTTCGTTCTTGCACATGGCGTCGGCAGCCAGGCGGATCATGTTGAAGCTGCCCACCAGGTTGACCATGATGGTTTTGTTGAACGTGCCCAGAGAGTGCGCGCCGTTTTTACCCACGGTTTTCTCAGCCGGGGCAATGCCCGCGCAATTCACCAGGCCCATCAGTTTGCCCATAGCCGCTGCCTTGGCAACCACCGCTTGCCCGTCTGCTTCCTGGGTGACGTCACACGGCACGAAAGCACCGCCAATTTCCTTGGCGATGGCTTGCCCCTTTTCAGCCTGCATGTCAGCAATCACCACTTGTCCGCCCCGGGCAGCGAGCATGCGCGCCGTGCCTTCACCCAAGCCGGAGGCGCCGCCTGTGACGATAAATACTTTTCCTGCGATTTCCATAGTCGTCTTTCCTGCGCGTGTGGTGAAGTGTTGTGGGGTAAGGTGGAAAGAAATTATGACTGATAAAAAAGCCCGGCCATCCTGCGATGACCGGGCTTGTACTGCGAATCTCCAGCTTATTTGTAGCCGACGCGGTCCAGCATTTGCTGCACCTTGAACTGGTTGCGACCGACGGCGTTGATCGGAATCGTTTCAGATTTGAAGCTGCCGTTAGCCGAGCCCGTCATCTCGACCAGCGCGGGATTATTCACTTTCGTTCCTTTTGCTGCTGGCCATTCATTGTTGCCATTGGCAAAATAATCCTGGGCGGCTGGGCTGGCGAGGTATTCCATGAATTTCACGGCGTTGGCTGAATTTTTGGCGTTTTTGGCCACTGCAGCGCCGGCGATGTTGACATGGGTTCCCCAACTGTCCTGATTGGGAAAAACAACGCCGACACGACTTACCACGTTTTTGTCTTCTGGGGCGCTCGAGCGCATGAGGCGCGCCAGGTAATAGGTGTTGGTCAACGCCACACCGCATTCGCCGCTGGCCACTGCCTTGATCTGGTCGCTGTCACCACCTTTAGGGTCGCGCGCCATGTTGGCGACCAGCCCTTTCAGCCAGGCTTCCCCTTTCGCTGCACCCAGATGTTCGGTGACAGCACCGAAGAGCGACAGGTTGTAAGGGTGTGAGCCTGAGCGTGTGCACAGCAGGCCTTTGTTTTTTGTATCAGCCAGCTCTTCATAGCTGTCGACATCGGTCTTTTTCACCTTGAGTTTGTCGTAAACAACCACTCTGGCCCGGGTGGAAAAACCGAACCAGGTGGTGCCTTCCTCGCTCGGCGCAGCGCGCAGCCTAGCGGGAATCGCAGCCTCGAGCGCTTTCGACTTGATGGGCTTGAACAAGCCGTCAATGTCGCCTTTCCACAGCCTGGCCGCATCGACCAGCAAAATCACATCCGCCGGTGAAGCGGCGCCTTCGGCTTTCAGGCGGGCCAGGATACCGGCATCGTCTGCATCCACCCGGTTGACTTTGATACCTGTTGCTTTGGTGAAATTGCTGTAAAGCGCTTCATCGGTCTGGTAATGCCGGGCGGAGTAGAGGTTGACGACTTGGTCCTGGGCAGCTGCCGGGGCTGCTGCGCCGAAGAGTACGACCGCGGGAGCACTGGTCAGAGCGAGGCTGACCCAAAAAGAGGCTTTTTTAAACATGGCAATCGGTGTCCTGAGAAGGTGTCTTTGAAATTGAGAACCTCATTCTATTACAAACACGAATGGTTCTCATTAAGCTTGTTTAAAAAAACGCCGACGAAAAAAAAGCCCAATCTTTCGATTGGGCTTTAACGGATCCTTGAAATGAATTTCGTGAGGGACCCGAGGAGACAACTGGTAGCGGCGGATGCCTAAGGGCACCTTCTCGCTGGCAGTGGCCTTGATGAATTAACGCTTTTTAGCGACAGTCTTGCTGGCGTTCACAGCGGTGGCTGTGACAGTGTTGAAGTTGGCTTCAGCCATGTCGCTGGCTTGCTTGACAGCCTTTTGCATGGACTCAAAAGCATTGTTGGCAGCAGCGACAGCGCTTTTCATCACAGCAACAGCGGTCTCGGAACCGGCTGGTGCGTTTTTGGATGCGCTATCAACA
>JANMBW010000058.1:0-2535 GCA_031360565.1 Polaromonas sp. | reverse complement strand
CGCCCAGGCCGTAGCGCACCGACGTGGCGCTGATTGGCTCGAAGCGGTAGTCGCCCCGGTTCACGTCGGGCACCTCGAAGGTCAGGCCCATCTTCTGCGCGTCGCCGAACAAAATTTTCAGCTTGTCGGTGTCGTCCATTTCAACCGTCATGTTGGCGGCGAAAAACTCGGCCGGGTAATGGACCTTTAGCCAGGCCGTGTGATAGGCCAGCAGCGCGTAAGCGGCCGAATGCGACTTGTTGAAGCCGTAACCGGCGAATTTTTCCATCAGGTCGAAAACCTCGTCTGCCTTGTTCTGCGTCAGGCCGTTCGCGCCGGCGCCCTTGCGGAAAACCTCGCGTTGTGACGCCATTTCCTTCTCGTCTTTCTTACCCATTGCGCGGCGCAGCATGTCGGCGCCGCCGAGCGAGTAGCCGCCCAGAATCTGCGCGGTCTGCATCACCTGCTCCTGGTACACCATGATGCCGTAGGTTTCTTCCAGCATCGGCTTGACGCGCGGGTCCGGGTACTCAGGCACTTCCTTGCCCTGCTTGCGGGCGATGTAGGTCGGGATCAGCTCCATCGGGCCGGGCCGGTACAGCGCGTTCATCGCGATCAGGTCTTCGAGACGATCCGGCTTGGCGTCCTTGAGCATGCGCTGCATGCCGACACTTTCAAACTGGAACACGGCTTCGGTATCGCCGCGTGCAAATAGCGCATACACCTTCGCATCGTTGAGCGGCAGGTTCTCGAAGCTGAAGTCCTTTTGCGCCGGGTGGCGCTGCACGATGAAGGTGCGGGCCAGCTCCAGGATCGTCAGCGTGGCCAGTCCCAAAAAGTCGAATTTGACGAGGCCAATGTCTTCCACATCGTCCTTGTCAAACTGGCTGACTGCAGAGCCACTGCCAGGCTGGGCGTACAGAGGACAAAAATCAGTCAGCTTGCCCGGAGCGATCAGCACGCCCCCAGCATGCATACCAACATTGCGGGTCAGGCCTTCCAGTTTGCGCGCAAGTGCCAGCAAAGTCGCCACGTCTTCTTCCTTGCGCTCGCGTTCGGCAAGAATCGGTTCGGCCTCCAGTGCGTAGACCAGCTTGTCGTTCTTGTCGCGCTCGGCAGGCGGCAACTGCAGCGTCACCGCCTGACCGGGTTTGTTGGGAATAAGTTTGGAGATACCGTCGCAGAAGCCGTAAGGAAAATCCAGCACGCGGCCCACATCACGAATCGCAGCACGCGCAGCCAGGGTTCCAAACGTCACAATCTGGCTGACCGCGTCGTGACCGTATTTATCCTTCACATAATCGATCACGCGGTCGCGGTTGAGCTGGCAAAAGTCAATATCAAAGTCGGGCATGGACACCCGTTCGGGATTGAGGAAACGCTCAAACAGCAGGTTGTATTGCAACGGGTCCAGATCGGTGATTCGAAGGGAATAGGCCACCAGCGAGCCCGCGCCAGAGCCTCGACCCGGCCCGACCGGGCAGCCATTGTTTTTGGCCCAGTTGATGAAGTCACCCACAATCAAAAAGTAGCCCGGGAACCCCATCTTGAGGATGGTGTTGATCTCGAATTCGAGCCGCTCCACATAGGCCGCTCGCTTGTCTGCCCGCACGGCCTCTATGGGATAAAGATGCGCGAGGCGCTGCTCCAGCCCTTCGAATGATGCCTGCCTGAAGTAAACATCAATCGGCATGCGCACCCCGCCGGCTTCAGGCGTGGGGTAGTCGGGCAGCCTTGGTTTGCCAAGCTCCAGCCTGAGGTTGCAGCGCCTGGCAATTTCCAGCGTGTTGGCCAGCGCCGACGGGATATCGGCAAACAGCTGAGCCATCTGGGCGCTGGACTTGAAATACTGCTCGCGCGTGAATTTGCGGACGCGCCGCACATTGCCCAGAATTTCGCCCTCGGCAATACACACCCTGGCTTCATGCGCTTCGTAATCGTCCTGCGTCAAAAATTGCACTGGGTGTGTCGCGACAACAGGCAATTTAAGTCTGGCAGCCAGCTGCACGGCAGCAGTGACGTGACGGTCGTCATCAGGCTGCCCGGCACGCTGAAGCTCCAGATAAAAGCGGTGCGGAAACACCGCTGCAAAATGCAACGCGCACTCGAACGCCCTGGCCTCATCACCTTGCACCAAGGCCTGGCCAACCGCGCCCCGCTGCGCACCCGACAGCGCAATCAAACCCTCATTAAGTTCGCCCAGCCAGTCCAGGCTGATCACCGCCTGATCGCGCACCACCCCACGGGTCCAGGCACGGGTCAGCAGCTCAGACAAATTGAGGTAACCGCGATGGCTTTGCACCAGCAGCAGCAGCCGCGCAGCCGGTGCGGCAGTGTCCCGTCCCGGCACCTGCACCCAGACATCGGCAGCGATCAGCGGCTTGACGCCTGCACTCCGGGCAGCCTTGTAAAACTTGACAGCGCCAAACAGGTTACCGAGATCACTGATCGCCAGCGCGGGCTGCTCATCGGTCGCAGCGGCGGCCACAATTTCATCGATGCGGTTGGTGCCATCGACGACTGAAAATTCGGTGTGAAGGCGCAGGTGGACAAACA
>JANMBW010000342.1:0-2105 GCA_031360565.1 Polaromonas sp. | reverse complement strand
GCGGCGACCACCCTGATCGCCAGTCCTGGCGCCTGGGCGCAGGATTCTGCGCAGGACAGCGGCTGGTATGGCGGTGCCAACGTCGGGCAGTCACGCGCCACCATCGACAACGCCAGAATCACCAGCGGCTTGCTGGGCGCGGGCCTGGCCACCACGTCGATTTCTGACCGCGACCGGTCGACCGGCTTCAAGTTGTATGGCGGCTACCAGTTCAATCGCAATTTCGCCCTTGAAGGGGGTTACTTTGATCTGGGCAGGTTTGGTTTCAGGGCGAATACCTCGCCAGCCGGCACACTCGACGGCAACATTCGCCTCAATGGCTTGAATCTGGACGCCGTCGGCACACTGCCGATCACCGACCGGCTCTCGGCACTGGGTCGGGTCGGTGTGAACTACGCCTATGCGAAGGACACGTTTAGCGGAACCGGCGCGGTCGGAGTCAGCAACCCCAACCCCAGCAAACGTGCGGCCAATTACAAGCTGGGGCTGGGCCTTCAATACGCTTTTACCGAGGCCCTGAGCATGCGCGCCGAAATCGAGCGCTACCGTGTCAACGACGCCGTCGGTAACAAAGGTCATGTCGACCTGCTGTCCCTCGGCCTGATCTATCGCTTTGGTGGCAAGACACCTGCGCCCGCGCCACGGGCTGCGGCGTACGAGCCTGTTGTCGCTGCGGCTCCCGAACCTGTGCGCGTGGCCCCGCCTCCACCGCCGCCACCGCCACCCCCGCCTCCTGTCATGAAGGTCAGCTTCTCAGCCGACTCGCTGTTTGACTTTGACAAAGCCACCATCAAGCCAGACGGCAAGCTGGCGCTTGACAAATTTGCTCGCGACCTCAAGGGAACGACCTACGATTCGGTTGCTGTGACAGGACACACCGACCGAATTGGAGCCCGCGCCTACAACCTCAAACTTTCCAGCCGTCGTGCCGACGCCGTGAGCGCTTACCTCACATCGTCTGGCGGGATACCGGCTGGCAAGATTGCCGCAAAAGGCGTGAACGGCGCGGACCCGGTGACCAAACCCGGCGATTGCAAGGGCAACAAGCCCACTGCCAAATTAATTGCATGCTTGCAGCCTGATCGTCGGGTTGACGTGGTCGTTACTGGCACCAAATAATACCTTCGCGCCTCTGGAGACTGAGGCGCAGTCGGTTAGGTCTGGGCCCGTGCAGCGTCCGATCTCGCGCTCCTCAGAGCGTGCGGATCTGAACCTTGCGGAATCGTATGGTGCCGGCAGCTGATTGCAGTGCGATGGGGCCGCTGCTGTATTTGCTATCACGCACTTCGGCGGTCTGCTGGCCGTTTAGCAGCACCACCAGCCGGTCGCCTCGCGCGGTGATCTCGAAAGTATTCCAGCGGTTAGCCGCTTTGGGCGCTGGCTGCGCAACCTTAGCAAAATCAACAATAGCACCGGTGGCATAAGTCTGGTCGGGCCGTTTATCGTAAATGTTGACTTCGTAGGAATTGTCAGAACCCACCTTGGCGGGGTCTTTTATTCGAACGAAAATGCCACTGTTGGCGTCCTCATCAGCCCAAAATTCTGCCCGGATCATGAAGTCCGCATACGATTCTTTCGACACCAGAAAGCCAGCCTTGCCGTTTTTGCCCTGCAAGCTGCCATCGACAAAGCTCCAATTTCCCGCACCCAGCTGCGTCCAGCCATCAAGGTTCTGCATGGCCGCACCGTCGACCAGCGTGGTCCAGCCTCGGTCGGCTGACAGGCCGGCACAGCCCACAAGGCCCGCGCCAACGGTGGTGACGCCAGCGGCTAGAAAGGTTCTACGGTTATTCATGGGGGAGTTCCTGTTTTTGCTTTTACCTGTGCCAAAGTTGGCAACCCAAACTGCCGGACTTGAAATGAGCCCGCTTTAGTCTGCGCACCGACTATCCCAAAGCGTAGCCTTGCTCGTCAATGCGGGATTTCGAGCAGATCGCGTTCAGACGCTGCCAGTGCTGCGGCTTGAATCAGACCGCAGAAAAGTCAGGCTTGCGCTTTTCGACGAAGGCTGCGAAGGCTTCACGTGCGGCAGGTTCTGACAACAGCCGGCCAAAGCTGACTATTTCTTCAGTCATGCTTTCCGCAATCTGGCGGCTGTTGCCACG
>JANMBW010000284.1:0-1963 GCA_031360565.1 Polaromonas sp. | reverse complement strand
CGCGGTGGCCATAGTGGGTGCAGCAATGCCCGCTGTTGCGCCGTCCGCAGCCTTTCGGGAAAACCAGTTGAAAAAAGCCATTGTTTATGCCCATAAGAATGGTCGCCGTTGACGCCGGTAAAGACCGAAACCACCGCCCTTCGAGGGCAGCTCGGCGTCAAGTTTAATGAGGTTTTTGACCGAACGCCTGAGCCTGCGACGGACGGGTCAATGCGCCCTGAGGCTACCGCCGGTTTGACTTGGCCGCGTCAAGTCACCGCGACACGTTTGGGACGGTTGTAGAGGCGTTTGGCCATCACGCCACCCATCGCCAGAACCAGCTCCAGGGAGATGGAACTGTGCCGGTTTGCCAGCTCCAAAAAACGCAGGGGGCTCAGGCACCACAGCTTGCAGTCCAGCGAAGCCTGGACCGTCGCGCTGCGCGCCAGATGTGAGAAAAAAGCACCTTCTCCCAAGATGGTTCCGGGCCCGACCGACGCAATGCGAACGCGGCCTTTGTCATCTTCATAGTGAACGCTGAGCGTTCCGCTCTCGACCAGATAAAGCGTGCGATCCAGCGCACCCTGCTGTATCAAGATCTGACCATTGGCCAGAGAGAACGGTTGCATGTAGCCAGCCAGAATATCCCAGTGCGCCGGGCTGAAACGGCAACGCAGGGCATCACTGGCATGGCTGCTTTCGATGGCCTCCGCCAGACCACGGGTATCGAACTTGATGCTTGTAGGAAGGGGTGCATTCATGGTCAGCGAAAGATACCGGCATAGTACAGATGGATCAAGAGCTGTTAACGACCATTTACGTCTGATACCAAGCGCCCAGCGCGCCCCAGGGCACTGCGGCTATGACTTACTTGCCAATGCAAAAACTTGAAAAAATCTCACCCAATAAATCGTCCGAGCTGAATTGCCCGGTGATGTCACTCAAATGGTTTTGAGCTTGCCGCAGGTCTTCGGCCAACAGGTCCAACGCCGGAGACGGCGCGCTCAGTTGGGCCTGTGCACTGGCAAGGCACAGGTCCACCCGAGCGAGCGCGCGAACATGTCGCTCCCGCGCCATGAACACACCCTCCGGAGCCGACTGCCAGCCGACCAACTTCAGCAATTGCTGACGCAGTGTCTCCAATCCCGCGCCGGTTTTAGCTGATATCGCTATACCTTCGGCGACACGAGGCGCCGGTGATGGCAGTCCGTCCGGTGAAAGCAGATCGGATTTGTTCCAGACATGGATGACAGGCGTTGTTGTAGGCAGTTTTCGAAGCAAGGCGCTCGAAATACGCTCGTCGTCTGCTATGTATTTTGAAGCGTGTTGCTGCGTCAGGTCATGCAGAAAAAGCACCGCATCGGCACTTTCAATTTCTGTCCAGGCGCGCTCGACGCCGATCTTTTCGACCGCATCCTGTGCTTCGCGCAAGCCAGCGGTGTCGACGATGTGAAGAGGCACGCCCTCGACCTGGATCAGCTGCGTCACCTTGTCTCGGGTGGTCCCGGGGATAGGCGTGACAATCGCCAATTCGGCCCCCGCAAGCGCATTGAGCAGCGAGCTTTTCCCTGCGTTGGGTTGTCCCGCGATGACGACCTTGATGCCTTCGCGCAGGATGGCGCCCTGACCGGCCTGCTGCAGGATGGCGCGCATGGTCCGGTGCAAGTTCAACAGCTGACCCTGGGCATCCGCCTGTTGCAAAAAGTCGATGTCTTCTTCCGGAAAGTCCAGTGTTGCCTCGACCAGCATCCGTAAGCGTATCAATTGCTGAAGCAGGGTATTGACTGCCAGCGAAAACTCGCCGAACAGGGAGCGGGCAGCAGATCGGGCGGCGGTTTCTGTGCTGGCATCGATCAAGTCGGCAATCGCTTCGGCCTGCGCCAGGTCCAGCTTGTCGTTCAAAAAAGCTCGCTCAGTGAACTCACCCGGTTGCGCCACCCGCATCTCCGGCAACCACGCTTGCTGGGTAGCCGGGTTGATAGCG
>JANMBW010000261.1:0-2484 GCA_031360565.1 Polaromonas sp. | reverse complement strand
AAATCGCTCAATTGCCTGGGACCGGACGGGCAGGGCGGCATCACGGCTACGCCCTGCGGCGTCTGCCAGGCCTGCCTGGACATCGACAGCGGACGTTTCGTCGACTACACCGAACTCGATGCGGCGTCCAACCGTGGCGTTGACGAGATTGCGCAACTGCTTGAGCAAGCCGTTTACAAACCCGTCGTGGGCCGCTTCAAGGTCTTCATGATCGACGAGGTTCACATGCTGACCAACACGGCGTTCAACGCCATGCTTAAAACACTGGAAGAGCCGCCCGATTACCTCAAATTCGTGCTGGCGACGACCGATCCGCAGAAAGTGCCGGCCACGGTTCTGTCGCGTTGCCTCCAGTTCAATTTGCGACCGATGGCACCCGAAACGATTTTGGAGCATCTTGGCCAGGTGCTGGCAACGGAAGGCGTGTCTGTCGAGTCTCAGGCGCTGAGGCTGCTGGCGCGCGCGGCGCGAGGTTCAATGCGCGATGCGCTGTCGTTGACCGATCAGGCGATTGCTTTTGGATCGGGAGCCTTGCATGAAGACAGTGTGCGATTGATGCTGGGCAGCGTGGACCGCAGTTATGTGTTTCGCCTGCTGGATGCGCTGGCCCACGGCGATGGTAAAACCGTGGTGGAAACATCAGAAGCCTTGCGGTTGCATGGCCTGAGCGCCGCCTCCACGCTGGAGGACATGACGGTTGTGTTACAGCGCATGGCAGTGTTGCAAGCGGTGCCTGACATGCTGGCCTCCTCTAGCAGTTCGGGCGACGACAACGACGCCGATCCCGAGGCCACCGAAACGGCGCGGCTGGCCCAATCCCTTCCGCCCGACGAGACCCAGCTGCTTTACAGCCTGTGTCTGCACGGCCGCGCCGAGTTGGGTCTCGCAGTCGATGAGTATGCGGCGCTGACCATGGTGTTGTTGCGCTTGCTGGCCTTCAAACGACCGGGCTCTGTTCATGCTGTCGCTGCCAGGAGTGCGGGGAGTGCCGCCGAGCCTGAAAAAAAGTCACTGCTTGAGCCGCCTGCCCGCCACAGCGCCTTACAGCCCAACCCGCGCGCCGATCTAGGTGTGGTGGCTGGCATATCGGAGAAAAATAAGGCCCCAGCCCAGGTATTGCCGGGGCTTTATGCTATCGATTCGGGAGCATCTAAAGAGCCCGATTCGCAGCCTGACACGCCCTCACAAGTCTCAGACGTGACGGCCTTGGGTGATGTCTGGAGCGCACTGGTCGGCCAGCTGATCGCCAACGAGGCGGTTGGGGCGATGGTTCGGGAATTGGGGCTGCAGTCTGAACTGCGCTCGCGCGATGACGGAATCTGGCGGCTGCGTGTAGAGCACCAGTCGCTGACCCAGAGCGCTGCCTGTGACAAGCTGCAGGCGGCGGTGCAGGCGCTGGCAGGCGCCGAAGAAGCCATTCGGCTGGTGGTTGAAGTGGGTCCCGTCACCGACACGCCGGCCCGCCGCAACGCGCTCGCGCAGGCCGAGCGCCAGCGCCGCGCGGAAGAAACCATTCACAACGACCCCTTTGTGCAAGACATGATGCGCAACTGGGGCGGAAAAGTTGTGCCGGGCAGCATCAAAGTCGCTCCCCGCATCAAAGCCAAATCCGGGGTCAAGCTCGGCATCGAGCCGATATGATCCATGCCAGTATCACGCTTAACTGAAGCTTCATTTTTAAAGGAAAAACATGTTCAACAAAGGACAACTTGCCGGACTCATGAAGCAGGCTCAAAGCATGCAGGAGAACATGAAAAAGGCTCAGGAAGAACTGGCCTTCATCGAAGTCACGGCTGAAGCGGGCGCCGGTCTGGTCAAGGTGACCATGACCTGCAAACACGACGTTAAACGCATTGAAATTGATCCCAGTCTGTTGACCGAAGACAAAGACATGCTGGAAGACCTGGTGGCTGCAGCATTCAACGCCGCCGTCAGAAAGGCTGAAGACCTGAGCCAGGAGAAGATGGGCAAGTTGACGGCCGGCATGCCAGGACTTCCGGGTGGCATGAAGTTTCCGTTCTAAAGCTGTGAGGTCCCACGGTCGCTCGCTTCGCGTACCTCTTTGCCTGGCCAGGAGCACGTATCCCTTGCGCCGCATGAATATCCGCCATGGCTAGCTCCAATGCACTCGATGGTCTGACCCAGGCGCTGCGCAAGCTGCCAGGCGTCGGTGCCAAGTCGGCCGCACGCATGGCGTTTCATCTGCTCCAGCACGACAAACCTGGGGCGCTGCAAATTGCCCGTGCGCTGGAGCATGCCGTGGCCAGCATCCGGCATTGTTCACTGTGCAACACTTTGACCGAGCAGGAGCTGTGCGCCACCTGTGCCAGCCCGCAGCGCGACCGCAGCAAGCTCTGTGTGGTTGAGACGCCGGCCGATCAGGCCGCGCTGGAGCGTACGCTGGCGTACAAGGGCCTTTACTTTGTCTTGATGGGCAAGCTCAGTCCGCTCGATGGCATCGGTCCGCACGACATCGGCCTGCAA
>JANMBW010000203.1:0-2295 GCA_031360565.1 Polaromonas sp. | reverse complement strand
GTGCAGGCTTTGGGTGCCGCCAAACACCGCCGCCATGGCCTCCACCGTGGTGCGAACAATGTTGTTGTAGGGGTCTTGCTCGGTCAGGCTCCAGCCACTGGTCTGGCAGTGCGTGCGCAGCATCAGGCTCTTGGGCGATTTTGCGTTGAAACCCTTCATGATGCGGCACCACAGCAAACGCGCCGCGCGCATCTTGGCCACCTCCAGATAAAAGTTCATGCCGATGGCCCAGAAAAAGCTCAGGCGCCCGGCAAAACCATCCACGTCCAGGCCCTTGGCGATGGCGGTCTTCACATACTCTTTGCCATCGGCCAGCGTGAAGGCCAGTTCCAGCGCCTGGTTGGCGCCGGCTTCCTGCATGTGGTAACCCGAAATCGAAATCGAGTTGAACTTGGGCATGTGCTGAGCCGTGTACTCGATGATGTCGCCGATGATGCGTATGCTGGGCGCAGGCGGGTAGATGTAGGTGTTGCGGACCATGAACTCCTTGAGGATGTCGTTCTGGATGGTTCCGCTTAACTGGTCTTGGGCCACGCCCTGCTCTTCTGCCGCCACCACATAACCGGCCAGCACCGGCAGCACGGCGCCGTTCATCGTCATGGACACACTCACCTTGTCGAGCGGAATCTGGTCAAACAGAATCTTCATGTCCTCGACCGAATCAATCGCCACGCCGGCCTTGCCGACATCCCCGGTCACGCGCGGATGGTCGCTGTCATAACCGCGGTGCGTGGCCAGATCAAACGCCACCGACACGCCCTGCCCGCCCGCGGCCAGCGCCTTGCGGTAAAACGCGTTGGACTCCTCGGCGGTCGAAAAGCCGGCGTACTGGCGAATGGTCCAGGGCCGCACCGCATACATGGTGGCCTGCGGGCCGCGAATGAAAGGCTCAAAGCCCGGCAGCGTGTTGGTGTGGGGCAGGTCGCGGGTATCTTCGGCGGTGTACAGCGGCTTGACGATGAAGCCGTCTGGTGTCTGCCAGTTGAGAGCCTCCACCTCGCCGCCCGGCGCAGACTTTGCGGCGGCTTTTTGCCAATCGGACAGGCTGGAGGATTTGAAGGAAGTACTCATAAAGTCAATCTTACCATTTGTAATTATGAATTTAAAATTCAATTTCGAGTAGACTTGGATGCAATGAACGCGCTTGTTTTGCCCCAGAACCTCAAACAAGGTCCTCTTTATGAAGAGGTTGCCGAGCGGCTGCGTCAGCGCATTTTCAACCGGGAACTGGCTCCCGGGAATTGGATTGACGAACTCAGGCTTGCCAAAGAATACGGCATCAGCCGCACACCCCTGCGTGAAGCCTTGAAGGTATTGGCTGCCGAGGGACTGGTCACCATGAAAGTCCGGCGCGGTGCCTACGTGACCGAAGTCAATGAAAAGGACCTGACCGACGTTTACCACCTGCTCGGTCTGCTGGAAGCCGATGCCGCGGGTGTGGTGGCGGCTCAGGCCACGCCGGCTCAGCTCAAGGAATTACAAGGTCTGCACAATGATCTTGAAAAAGCCGTGAAGAATCGTGAACGCTTTTTTGAAATCAATGAAGCGTTTCACATGCACCTGCTGGCGGTGGCCAATAACCGCTGGCGCGACCAGATGGTGGCCGACCTGCGCAAGGTCATGAAGCTCAACCGCCACAACTCGCTGCTTAAAAGCGGGCGCATGCAAGATTCCCTGACCGAGCACCGCGCCATCATGCAGGCTCTGGCTGCACGCGACGCGCAGGCAGCAGCCCAACGCATGCGCGAGCACTTCAGCAATGGACTGGAAGCCGCAGCCTGAAAATTCTCTGGCCTGCCTGCTTAGCAGAGCTGTTCACGGCGCCGTGCTGGTCTCTGGCAGATGAAAGGTGAGGTTGCCCCACAGGCTGTCCCAGTCAACATCCTTGATGCCGGTAGCAGGCACCATGTGCACCACGCTGAGCATCCAGGCGCCGGCGTATGGCAGGTTGAACGTCACTTTGCCCTCGGTGGTGGTGACCGCGCGAAGGGTCAGGGTCTGGCCAGATTGTTTGTGCCAGGCCTTTAGAAGCGCGCCAGCCAGTGGCTTGTCGTCAAACCAGACTTGCAGCGGCAGGCTATCGCGCGGCCGCAACGCCAGCGGGTCAGCCATCGGCACAATTTCCAGACGCTGACCGGTACGCGTGGCAAAGGTCTGATCTGGCCCGGTAGCTGGCGCATTGGCAGCCGGCGCGCTCAATACCCGTAAAAGCGTTTTGACGTGCCGCCGGTAGCGTTCGCGCCCTGGTTTGTCTGCGGTACCGTTGGCTTCACGCTGGGCTTTGATGAAGTCCAG
>JANMBW010000025.1:0-3155 GCA_031360565.1 Polaromonas sp. | reverse complement strand
CCGGTCCACCGGCCGCCACGGGTCGATATAAAAATCACCGGCGGGGCAATACAGACCTTCGGGTCTTTGAACGATCAGGTCAGGCATTCAGGGCGATGTCTGGCTCAAAATCATCAGTAGCGCTGGCCGGTGATCCAGATGGCTGCCCGCATCAGGGCATAAGCGGCCCAGCCCAAGAGCCGCTGCTGAAGAGGCCGCTTGCCATAAGCGGCAGAGTCAATGCGACGGCCCTGACTGGCAATCGCGGATTGCAACCGGTCACTCAAAGTCTGGGCAAAGTCGGCGTCCTCCACCACCACATTCGCTTCGCGCGCCAGCAGCAAGCTCAGCGGGTCCAGGTTGGACGAGCCCACCGTAGCCCAGTAGCCATCAATCACCGCCACCTTGGCATGCAGAAAGCTGGCTTCGTATTCGTGAATCTCGATGCCGACCTTGAGCAGTGCGTCGTAGACCGGGCGCGCCGCATGGTATTGCATGAAGTACTCATACTTACCTTGCAGCAAAAGCGTCACCTTGACGCCGCGCCGAGCCGCCGCGATCAGCGCGCGACGAAGCTCTCCGCCCGGCACAAAGTAAGCATTGGCAATCAGGATCTCCTGGCTGGCCTGACCGATGGCCTGGAGATAGGCCTTTTCGATGCTGCTGCGGTTACGCAGGTTGTCGCGCAGCACCAGCGCCGTTCTGGCGCCCGGCGAGCCCAGGCCGACCCCGGCGGAAGCCTCGAGCTTGGCGGCGTTGGTGCGTCCCCCGTAGCCGGCAGCCTTGAACTTTTCCCAGGCAGCGGTCAAATGCCGCTGGCGTGCACTGTAGCCAGCCTGCACCCGCCACCACAGCAAGGCCACAGCATCCGCCGCATCGACCGCCAGCGGGCCGACCACGGCTACGGCAAAGTCGAAGCGGGGTGCCGGTAAATCGCCGTGGTTGGGATCATAAAAATCATCGAGAACGTTGATGCCACCGCAAAAAACAATGCGCTGGTCCACCACGCACAGCTTGCGGTGCAAGCGGCGCCAGCGGTCGGGCCGCAACAGGCCCAGTCCACCGAGCCGTGTGCCCAGGGGCGAATAGACACACCACTGCACGCCAGCGGCCCTGATTTTTTCATGCCATTCGGGGCTCAGGGGTCCCGAGCCAATGCCATCGACCAGCACCTGCACCGTGACACCGCGCCCGGCCGCCCGAATCAGGGCCTCGGCCACGTCCCGGCCCTTGCCATGAACGTCAAAAATATAGGTTTCGAGCTGAATCCAACTCGATGCTTCGTCCATGGCCTGGATCAGGGCCGGAAAAAAGGCCTGCCCACCCTGCAACAATTGCAAGTCCGGCGGCGCTGGTGAAGGACTCATCCCCCGAGCTTACGCCGCGAACTGCGGCAACAGCAACACCGCCTCGGCGTTGGACGGGGAAAAGCACAGATCCGCAGCGGCCAGAGCCGGCAACCATCGCCACGCGGTGTGTTCGCGCGGGCTGATCCTGACGGCCGTGCCCGGGGCCACACACAGACTAAAGACATGCTCGGTGTTGTGCGTGACGTCTGGCGCGTAACGATGACGCCAAGCGGGATAGATCTCGTAGCGGTTGCACAGCCTCCAATCCAGGAACTGCGCGGCCGCGGCCTGGATACCGGTTTCCTCGAACACCTCACGCCGGGCGGTCTCCCGCAGGGGTTCGATCAAGTCGTCGCGCGAGCCGGTGACGCTCTGCCAGAAACCGGGGTGGTCAGCCCGCTCCAGCAGCAACACATCGCGCTGCGGGGTGTGGATCACCACCAGAACGGACTCGGGAATTTTGAAGTTCTTCACGTCCGCCTCGCTTGCCTCAGCGACCTGACCGGCGCCGGCGCGAGGCAATCAGACGGCTTGGGGTGTCCGCAGCCGAATATGCAATTCGCGCAACTGCTTGTCATCGACCGGGCTGGGTGCGTGGGTCAACAGGCACTGGGCGCGCTGGGTTTTCGGGAAAGCAATCACGTCGCGAATCGACTCGGCTCCCGTCATCATGGTCACGATGCGGTCCAGTCCAAAGGCCAGACCACCGTGGGGCGGTGCGCCGTACTGCAAGGCATCGAGCAGAAAACCGAACTTTTCCTGTGCTTCTTCAGGGCCGATCTTCAGCGCACCAAACACCTTGCTTTGCACATCGGCACGGTGGATACGGACCGATCCACCGCCCAGCTCCCAGCCATTGAGCACCATGTCGTAGGCCTTGGCAATGCATCTGCCGGGGTCAGTGTCCATCCAGTCCTCATGCCCGTCCTTGGGCGCGGTGAATGGATGGTGCACGGCGCTCCAGCGCTGGCCGTCTTCATCAAACTCGAACATCGGGAAATCCACCACCCAGAGCGGCTTCCAGCCGGTCGTGAAGAGTCCTGCTTTTTTACCGAATGGGCTGTGACCCACTTTCAGCCGCAGGGCGCCCATGCTGTCGTTGACAATCTTGGCCTTGTCTGCGCCAAAGAAAATGATGTCGCCGTTGGCAGCGCCGGTACGTTTGACGATTTCAGCCAGCGCCGCATCGTGAAGATTCTTGACGATAGGACTTTGTAATCCGTCGCGGCCGGTGCTTACGTCATTCACCTTGATCCAGGCCAGGCCCTTGGCGCCGTAAATTTTCACAAACTCGGTGTAGCCATCGATTTCGCCGCGGCTCATTTCAGAACCACCTGGCACGCGCAGCGCGACGACGCGGCCACCCGGTGTGGTGGCGGGTGTGCTGAACACCTTGAAGTCGACTGTGGCCATCACTTCAGTTAGTTCAGTAAATTCCAGATTCACGCGCAAGTCGGGCTTGTCCGAGCCGTAGCGGTGCATCGCATCGGCATAAGCCATCACCGGGAACTCACCCAAATCGGTGTTGAGCACGGTCTTGAAAATAGTGCTGATCATGCGCTGGAACAAGTCGCGAATTTCCTGCTCCCCCATGAATGAGGTCTCGATATCAATCTGCGTGAATTCAGGCTGGCGGTCGGCGCGCAAGTCTTCGTCTCGAAAGCATTTGGTGATCTGGTAGTAACGGTCAAAGCCTGCGACCATCAAGAGTTGTTTGAAAAGCTGCGGGCTCTGGGGCAACGCAAAAAACATCCCGTCATTGACACGGCTGGGCACCAGGTAATCGCGTGCACCCTCTGGCGTGCTCTTGGTCAGCATCGGCGTTTC
>JANMBW010000137.1:0-1744 GCA_031360565.1 Polaromonas sp. | reverse complement strand
GCTGACCGATGCGATGACGCTCTACGGCGCCGACCTGCGCATACCGCATGCAAGAGCCATGGGCAGTGGGCTCTTTGAGTTAAGACCGAAGGGGCCGGAAGGCATTGGACGGGTGTTTTATTGCACGCAGGTGGGCAGATCGATTGTGGTGCTGCACTCGTTCGTCAAGAAAACCCAAGAAACCCCAGACGCCGAATTGCGCCTGGCCCGCAAACGACTAAAGGATGTGCAACATGGCTGAAACTGGCTACAAACCCGTACCGCATGACGCGGCCTTGCGCAAAACGCTGCTGACCAAACCCGGCGTTAAAAAAGCATTTGACGCATTGGAAGAGGAATACACCGCCTTGCACGCAATGCTTGACGCACGTCAGGCTGCAGGTCTTACGCAAGCGGACGTAGCGAGCCGCATGGGCACGACCGTTTCAGCGGTCTCGCGACTAGAGGCATCGTTGCGCAGCGAAAAGCATTCACCGTCTTTTGCCACACTGCGCAAATACGCACAGGCCTGCGGCAAAAAGCTGCTGATTCAGATGGTTTGAATTCGGCAAGCTCAAAATAGAATCAAACACTACCCGCTCGGAGCTTAGTTCCCCGTCAATGCCCGATAAGCCGCCCGCGTGTCGTCCCCTATCGCCGCCAGCACTTGCGCATAAGTCGTCTTGTGCCGCGCCATCAAACGGGCACTCGCCACAGCCTTGGAGTTGCAAAACCAGTGACAGGTGTGCTGCATCAAAAAAAGCTCGGCTGACAGCGTAAAAGCCTTGTCTCTTGGCGTGCGGCTCAAGGCATTGCCAGCGGCCTGTTCGAGTCCATTCGCGTGAATGGCAAATGCTTTGCGAAGGTCGAATGTGGCTTGGGGAAAAAGCGTCGTAGCGTAGGGAATGGCCAGCGCCAGTTTGCTCACGCGGGTGTTTGCCGCCTCCAGCTTTGAAAAATCGGCGCTGAACTTGTTGAACTGCTCGCACAACTGGGTTTCGGTCGCGTCGAGGTATCGCCAGACCTGGTCGCGGCGCTCCAGATCCGTCTCGCCCAAGGCACGCAGGTAGCCCTCGGCCAAAGTCTCCATCAATTTTTCAATCTGGTAGCGGCCCAGATGACGGGCCAGCAAGCCGATGCGTTGGCGTTGTTCACGCTTCTTGAGCATGATGGTACCGATAGCCAACAGCAGCAAAAGCGGAAGAATTTCCATCGTGATATTCAGACTTTTATGCTATTTGTTTTGTAGCAATTTGCGCAAATACTAACAGGGCTGGAAGGCTAAAATAATAACGAAGTAAAGCTTGAGGAGCGACTGACGTCAAGCCCCCGCCCAGTCAAGCCTTAACGCGACATTACCGAGGACCTCCATTGAATTTTTCCACTGTTGCCAATTTTATGAAGCCCCTTATCGCTGCCCTGGCCCTGGTGTTGAGTGCCTGTTCACCGCAGGAATCAACAGACAAGGCCCCCACCGCGACTCAGCCCGCACAGCCTTATGAGGCGGTGGCGTCGCAAGGCAAGGGCTTTACCGTAGGTCCCATGATGGGAGCCAACGCCGTCTATGTGCTGTTTGATCCCCAATGCCCGCATTGTGGCCACTTGTGGGAAGCATCCGTGCCGCTGCAAACCAAGGTCAAGTTTGTCTGGATTCCGGTGGCTTTTCTTAACGCCAAGAGTGGGCCGCAAGGCGCAGCCCTGCTGTCGGCAGCCAACCCGGCAGAACTCATGGCAGAGCATGAAAAGTCCTTGCTGGCGGGCAACG
>JANMBW010000134.1:0-13477 GCA_031360565.1 Polaromonas sp. | reverse complement strand
CCAGCGTGATGAGTCTGGCGCTGTGAGAGCCGTCGCATGACGCTCGATCTCGACAAGCGCCAGCGCGCCATGTTGCGCGAAATGGGTATCCGGGTCTGGCAGCCCGCAGCTGCTGCGGCACCAGCGTTACAGCCAGCCATGCCGGCAGTGTCCGCAACAATTGCTATGAAATCAGTAGCTAATACTACCCTTTCTGAGAGCGCTACAGGCACTTTTCAAGCTCAATCTGCACCGGTGCAGCCAACGCGTGGTGCAAGCGCTGAGACACGACCTGATCCGCCTGCTCTTGCGCGCGTGGAGGGCGGGCCCGCTGGGTGGTCCGTGGGCGAGGCGCTGGCTTTGTACGAAGATGCCGCCCCGGGGGCCGGTGCGCGTTGGCTGGTGCTGGCCGAAACGGCGGCTACCGCGCTGACGCCCGGGCGCGGCCATCCGCTGGAGGGAGAAGCCGGCAAGCTGCTCGACAACATGCTGCGCGCGGCCAAGCTGCACCAGGCAGGCGCCGCCCTGTTTGCGCCGCTGGTCAGAGGCATAGCCGGTAGCCCTGCGGGCGCGGGGCTGGCTGAGGTCTTGGCCGGCGCAAAGCCAGACATCGTGCTGGTGATGGGCCGTCTGGCCGCTCAGGCCCTGCTGCAGTCCAGCGAGCCCTTTGGCAAACTGCGCGGCCAGATCCATCGCCTGCACGGCTTCCCCACCATCGTGACGCATGACGCACCCTACCTGCTGCGCAACCAGGCCGACAAGGCCAAGGCCTGGGACGACCTGTGCCTGGCGATGAGCCTGGTCTAGGCTTTCGGCTTCTTACAATCAGCTCATGAATCAGCCCGTGACTTTTCTCGACATGCTGGGCACAGCAGAACGCCAGAACCGCTCCATGCTGTGCGTCGGCCTGGACCCGGAGCCCGCCCGCTTTCCCGGCAAGTTCAAGGGTGACGCCAGCAAGATATATGATTTTTGCGCCGCCATCGTCGACGCGACCGCTGACCTGGTGCTGGCATTCAAACCGCAGATTGCCTACTTTGCCGCACACCGCGCTGAGGGCCAGCTCGAAAGCCTGATGCAGCACATGCGCCGGACTGCGCCGGGCGTGCCAATCATTCTGGACGCCAAGCGCGGTGACATTGGCTCAACCGCCGAGCAGTACGCCATCGAGGCCTTCGAGCGTTACGGCGCCGATGCGGTCACGCTCTCGCCCTTCATGGGTTTTGATTCGGTGGCGCCGTATCTGAAGGTCCACGGCAAGGGTGCTTTTTTACTTTGCCGCACCTCCAACCCTGGTGGTGATGCTCTGCAAAACCAGCGTCTTGCTTCGGTGGAAGGTCAACCTCTGCTCTACGAACACATTGCCCAACTGGCCCAGGGGCCGTGGAATATTAATGGGCAACTCGGGCTGGTGGTGGGCGCCACCTATCCGGCCGAGATCGAACGCGTGCGCAACGTTGCCCCGCTGCTGCCGCTGCTGATTCCCGGCGTCGGCGCGCAAGGCGGCGATGCTGTGGCAACGGTACGGGCCGGCTGGCGTGGCGTGAAGGGTGAGACCACCGCGCCCATTATTGTCAACTCGTCACGTGCGATTTTGTACGCTTCGTCGGGCGACGACTTTGCCGATGCGGCCCGGCGTGAGGCTCTCAGGACGCGTGAGGTGTTGCAAGCGGCTCGGGCCTGATCCCTGCCGTTCCTGACTTGTCCCTGGCAGACAGGATGGCTTTCAGGCCACCCAAGAAAGACTTCACCTGGAGAGTGATGACGCGGTTAATTTCGATTTGCGTCTTATCGTGGTAAATGTGACGCCGTATGGCCAGATGCGACACCGCGCCATGCAATATCCAGCCAATTTCTTGTAACTCTGCCCGACTTTGAGGCATGGATAAATCAGCCTCATGGGCAGCTTCTTCGACCACGGTTTCGAGGAGCTGCATGATGATGGACGCAATGTAAGTCGGCGCCATCTCAGCCTCTGCCAGGGATGCGTATAAAAAAAGGCGCATCCAGCGTCGTGTGAGTACCGTGGCGTAATACTCCCTATAAAACTCACAGAGGCGCTGTTCGACCGGCTTGCTGCGGTCGCGAAGCTGAACAAACCATACCGCCTTGAAGACACCCGCAATTTCCGCTTCGTACACCGCATTGATCAAAGCCGATTTGTTGGGAAACAGGCTGTAGAGCAGTCTTTGTGAGACCCCACACGCTTCTGCGAGCGCACGTGTCTGGGCGGTGAGTCCGTACTCTGAAAAAAACTCAAACGCCTTTTTCAGTATTTGTTCTCGACGCTCGGCGCTTGGCATGCGCACGGTGGCGCGTCGTACCCTGTCCCGCGCAAGGGGCAGGTTACTTTTTTCACGGTTAGCCGTGAGAAGGTCTGATTTGGCTTTCATGCGAGGGTCATAGACTGCTCTTGACACGTACTTTAATGGCAGAATAAATCGTCAGATGACGATTTTGAAAACGGGCTGCCGATTCGAGCCAGTTGTGTTGGACGACTGATTTGCAAAGTAAGGAGAGACCATGATCGTGGAGATGCGTACCTATCAGGTACAGGCTGGAAAAGCGCCTGAGTTCTTGCGAATTTATCAAGAGAAAGGTTTGCACATCATTACCCGGTACGCCAAATTGGTAGGTTGCTGGACCAAGGAATCGGGCGTGCTCAATTCGGTCGTTTTTCTTTGGGCCTACGAGGATTTCGGCCACCGCAGCTCCCAGCGAGCCAAAATGGCGCAGGATGCAGAGTGGACGCTATTTGTGCCGATGATCCTGCCTTATCTGGTGCATCAGGAAAGCGTTTTCTTGAATCCGGTGTCATTTTCGCCAATCCAATAACGCGTCTGGCTGTAAGTGCTTTCGGCACCGGTGTGGTGCTTCATGCTTGGCGTGAATCATGCTCGGAAAGCAGCGCCAGAGATTGTTAGCCTCGACAATATTATTCATCGTCACTTGACGATGTACGGATTTCAAACAACAATTAACGTGGCTCGGCTAGCGGGGTTTGCGAGAGCGATGGCAAGAAGTTCGCCAGACAGTGGCAGCGCTCAATACAGGAGATTAAAAATGAGCAATATTTGGACAGAGGGTTCGAGTCGCCGTGATTTTCTGAAGATGACTGCGACGGCCGGTGCGGCAAGTTCAGGAATCTTGTCTCTGCCTGGACATGCGCAGGGGGCACCGCTCAACCTCTACACCTGGTCTGCTGCGGTGGACACCGTCAAGAGCCACGTGAGTGCATTTGAGGCCAAAACGGGCCTCAAGGTCAATTACAACAATGCACCCTACGCGCAATACCGCGACACGATGGTGACCAAGTTTGTCGGCAAGGCGCCGCTGGACGTTTTGTGGGTTTCCGACAGCTGGCTGCCGGAATGGGCGGACGCGGGGTGGCTGGCCCCGGTCAACAACTTTCCCGAGCTTATGAAGTACAACGCGGAAGCGGATGACTTCAGTACCAAATCGATGCAGTACAAAGGCAAGCAGTACGGCCTGACTTACTACACCGATTACATGGCCTTCTTCTATGACGAGGAGAAGCTTAAAAAAGCCGGTATCAAGGAGCCACCCTCGACCTGGGATGAACTGGTCCAGCAGTCCCTCAAAATCAAGTCGGCTGGTATTTCTGAATACCCCATGATGCTTTCCATGGCGCGTGAGAGCTGGTTGATCGAGTTCCTGACGGCTCTGGTTTACTCGAATGGTGGCGGATTCACCGATGCCAAGGGTGCTTCCATCATGAGCGATCCCAAAAAGGGGGCTCAGCAGGCGCTGCAATGGGTGGTTGACGCGGTCAATAAATACAAAATCATTTCGCCCGCCTGCGTGGAAACCGGTGAGCTCAATGGACTCAAATCGTTCAGCTCCGGCAACCATGCATTCGCCCTGCTCAGTCGCTACCGTGTGCGTACCCTCAACGATCCCAAGCAGTCGCAAATTGCCGGGCGCGTCAAACAGGCGCTGATGCCCGCCGGAAACGGCGGTTCCCACACCACGGTAGGGTGGATGCGTTTTCACGGCATGACCGCACAGGCTGCGGCGGACAAGACACGTGCTGCCAACGCCAGCAAGCTGATTGAATGGTTTGGAGGCAGGGCTGAGGGCAAATACCGCTTCCAGAAGCTGCTGTTCAACGACCTCGGCACCGGGTTTGCCGTGAAAGAACTGTTTAAAGACCCCGAGGTGAGAGCGTCCTACGAGAAATACTCTGACATGGCGATGTTTGAAAAGCAGCAGCAGTTCGTGAAGAAAAAAGACGTCATCTCGCCATGGTTCGGTGAGTGGGACGAGATCAATGGATCAGCGTGGCAGTCGGCGGTGATTGGCAAGAGCTCGGTCGCTGATGCCCTGAAGAAGTCCGCACAGGCCTGGAACGACCTGAGCAAGAAGACCTGAGCAAGGCCGCCGGTGGGGTCTGCCCCGCGACGCCTCCGGGTACACAAAAGCTGATTGATGAGCACGAAGACACGCGACCTGCTCCGGGTTATCCGTTATCCGGTGAGCGCTTACGACCAGAAAAGCGCCATGCTGTTCTTGGCGCCGATGATGGTTGTGCTGTCGATCGTGGCGGTTTTCCCGATCCTGTATTCCTTCTGGATCAGTTTATTCGACCTCAAGCTGACGCGGCCGCATCGCGTGCCCTTTGTTTGGTTCGACAACTACCTGCACATCTTCCGGGACCAGATGTTCTGGGACTCTGTTCTGCGTACGACGTCTTTCACTCTGATGTCCGTCTCGGCCATCATGCTCATCGCGCTGCTGATGGCCTTGCTGCTCAATGAAGAATTTCGTGGCCGTCGCATCCTGTCGGCAATCCTACTCGTGCCATGGGCTATTCCTTATGTGGCAAATGGACTGATGTGGAAGTGGATTTACGACTCGGGCTATGGCGCACTGAACGGCTTGCTGTTCCAGCTTGGCCTGATTGATAAATACATGGTGATGCTGGGCGATGTGAACAAGACCATGCTGCTCATCACCAATGCTTTTGTCTGGAAAGAGGTACCACTGGCAACGATTTTGCTGCTGGTGACGCTCAAATCCATTCGTGCCGATTTGTACAGCGCGGCCAAGGTCGATGGTGCCAATGTTTGGCAACGTTTTCTGCACATTACCTTGCCAGCGCTGACACCGGGTTTTGCCTTGGTCATGATTTACGAAACCATGATGGCCATACGGCACTTTGACCTGTTTTTTATTCTGACCGAAGGCGGGCCGGCAGACACCTCGCACGTGGTTGCATGGCAGGTGTATGTGGAGACCTTCCGCAAGCTGGCATTTGGCACGGGGGCTGCACTGGCTTACATCATGGCCATCGTCACCTTCACCTTGGCTTTTTTCATTATTCGCAGCACGAGCAAGAAGCTCTAGACGGACAGCGCACCGTCAAAGCCCCGTACCAGCCATGAAGCTTCAACCTTTCGGCAGACAAGCCTTGCTCTTTTTTGCGTCCATGCTGTTTGTGGCGTACGTGCTTGCGCCTATCGGATGGCTGGTTTCTTCGTCGTTCCAGTCCGAGGCAGAGATCACCTCGGTGCCCCCGCACTGGATCCCGCATCAGCCCACGCTTGAAAATTTCACGACCATCTTCACGGCCAAAGACAAGGTTGTCACCTATGAAAACCGCAAGGAAGGTGACACCGCTACGGGCGGGTTCATCCCGTCTACTGCCAAAAACTTGTTGCCCTCGATGTGGAACAGCTTGCTGGTGGCGGTGGCCGTGGTCATCCTCAATTTGCTGGTCAGTGTGCCGGCAGCCTATGCGCTGGCCAAAATCCGGTTCATCGGGCGATCCGGCTCGATTTACTTCATGCTGACGACGCGCGTTATTCCGGATATTGCGCTGGTCGTGCCTTTTTTTCTGTTCGTGCAAAAGCTCGGCCTGCTGGACAACTTGCTGTCGCTCATCATCACCTACTTGGCCATCACGGTACCGTTTAGCACCTTCATCCTGACTGGCTACTTTGAGTCCTTGCCGGACGAATTGGACAAGGCCGCGCGGGTCGATGGTTGTTCCAGATTTCAGGCACTGATACTGGTGTTTTTGCCGCTGGCGTTGCCGTCACTGGTGGCGGTGGTGCTGTTTACCTTCCTCACCAGCTGGAATGAGTTTCTGCTGGCGTTGATGTTCACCCAGACCCTGGCCTCTCAGACCATGCCGATTGTGGTGGCCTCGTTCACGTCGGACTTCAACATCAGCTTTTCGTTTATCAATGCGGCTGGCGTTCTGGCCATCATTCCACCAGTCATTGTTGCGATCCTGTTTGAACGCTACATCGTCTCCGGCCTCACGGCTGGCGCGGTCAAAGGTTAAAGGAGTACTGGAGTGGCGCGGATCAAATTTGAAGCTGTTGGCAAACATTATCCGAATGGGTTCGTTGCGCTGGAGAATCTCAATCTCGACATTGCTGACAAGGAGTTTCTTGTGCTGCTCGGTCCCTCCGGATGCGGTAAATCCACTACTCTGAACATGATCGCCGGGCTGGAGGATGTGACGCAAGGCAATTTGTTTTTTGACAGCGAAGTGATGAACACGGTTCCGCCGCACAAGCGTGATGTGTCCATGGTGTTTCAAAGCTACGCGCTGTATCCGAACAAGACGGTGTATGAAAACATAGCTTTTGGGCTGCGCATGCGCAAACACCCCAAGGCAGAAATTGACAGCCGTGTCCGTGACGCGGCACGCCGACTCGAGATCGAGCCTTTGCTGGAGCGACGCCCCGACCAATTGTCTGGCGGTCAGCGCCAACGGGTGGCGCTGGGACGAGCGATCGTGCGACAACCTTCCGTTTTCTTGATGGATGAACCGCTCTCCAACCTGGACGCGACGCTGCGAATCTCGATGCGGGCCGAGATCAAGCAACTGCATCAGGCCATGCAAACCACTTTTGTCTATGTCACGCACGACCAGGCGGAAGCCCTGACGCTGGCGGACCGCATTGTGGTCATGCGCAGCGGTGTGGTGCAACAAATCGGCACGCCAGATGCCATTTACGAGCGACCCAGCAATATGTTTGTGGCCGCCTTCCTGGGGAATCCCCCGATCAATTTCATGGAGGGCGCTCTTGCCGAGGAAGGTGACAAGGTCTTGTTCCGACGTGGCCAGATGGCACTGGCTCTCCCTCATCATGTTGCTGCACGTGTCGCGGGTCAAGCCGGGCGTGCCGTGGTGCTAGGCATACGCGCGGAAGACGTTGCGTCGCATAGCGGCGAGTTGGTGGGTGGCACCCTTCAGGGCAGGATTCTTTCGGTGCTGCCGGTGGGCTCCGACCAATTTCTTGAGGTGGAGGTGGAGGGCACCCGCTTGTTCTTCCGTGTCGGCAAGGAGGGGCAGCACAAGGTCGGTGATAACGCGGCCCTTAAAGTGAATCTGAACCGCTTGCATCTGTTCGACAAGAAGGATGGCCAGAGTCTTGTTTGGTAGGACGCACTCGTGAAACCCGCTGCATTCGGCTATTTCCGTCCCAGCTCCCTGGAGGAGGCGTTACAGCAACTCGCCGCGTGCGGAGGCAGTGCCAAAGTGATTGCCGGGGGTCAAAGTCTGGGCCCCATGCTGAACATGCGGCTGGCTACGCCATCTGACCTGATAGACCTCAATGATTTGACCGAGCTGGCCTACATTCGGGATGTGGGGGATAGCTTGGCGATTGGCGCGTTGACCCGCCATGACCAAATAGCCGAATCCAGGCTGGTGCAGACCTGCTGCCCACTGCTCGCCCAGGCTGCAAAAACCATCGGCCACTACGCGATTCGTCAGCGTGGAACGATAGGTGGCAGCCTGGCCCATGCCGATCCGGCTGCACAACTGGCCTTGATTGCAACGACGCTGGAAGCGAAAATTGAGGCGGTGAGCGAGGGCGGGCACCGTAGCTTGCCGGCTCGCGCCTTCTTTCAGTCTGTCATGGCCACAGCTCTCGCACCCAATGAAATTATTCATAGCGTGCATTTCCCCAAGGTGGCCGCCAACGAAGGCACTTCGTACCAGCTGTTCAACCGTCGCCATGGCGACTACGCCATTGTTGCGGCTGCGGCCACGGTCGCACTAAAGGGTGAGCGGGTCGTGCGTGTGCGGCTTGGGTTGAGTGGAGTCAGCGCCGTGCCGCAGGTTTTTGACGACACGGTTCGTCCCTTCGCTGGCCGCGTGGGCGATGCGGCATGGTCGGCAGAGGTGGCGCTAGCCGTGCAATCGGCGGTTACGCCTGAAGGTGATCAGCGCATCTCCGCGGTGTACCGCAAAGAGCTCACCCGCACACTGGTGGAGCGAGCGCTTGCGGGTGCTTTGAGTCGGGCGAAAGAAGGTGTCCTATGAGCCATGTCGACAAACGCCCGGTCACCTTGACCATCAACGGTCATAACCATGAACTGCTGGTGGAGCCGCGCAAACTGTTGGTCGATGCTTTGCGAGAAGATTGCCGTCTCACCGGCACGCACGTGGGTTGCGAGCATGGGGTCTGTGGCGCCTGCACGCTGCTGGTGGATGGCAAACCCGTGCGTTCCTGCCTCACCTATGCGATTCAAATGGAAGGGCATGAGGTCTCGACCATCGAGTCGGTTGCCACTGGTGCTGGCTTGTCTCCCCTGCAGCAAGCCTTGCATGAAGAGCACGGCTTGCAGTGCGGCTTTTGTACGCCGGGCATTGTGATGACGTTTGAGGCCTTTCTCAAAAGCCATCCCGAGCCCAGTGACGAGCAGATCCGTGACGCCCTGTCGGGCAATCTGTGCCGTTGTACCGGCTACCAAAATATTGTGAAGGCTATTCAAAAAGCCGCTGCGCAGATGCGAAAGATGCCGAGCCATGTTGCAGCCTGAGTTCCATTACATCGGCCAGCATCTGCCGCGCAAGGAAGACTACCGGCTGCTGACGGGACAGGGCCGGTATGTGGATGACATCGAAATCCCCGGTGCAGTGCATGCTTGCTTCGTGCGTTCTCCTCATGCGCATGCCCGAATCGTGTCCATCAACGCCGACGCAGCGCGGCAAATGCCTGGCGTGATCGCGGTCGTCACGGGTCATGACCTGGCTCGGTGGACCACCCGCCAGCGTATGGCGCCACCGATTGACGGTCTGTGTCCGATGGACATGGATACCTTGCCCATCGACAAAGTCCGCTTCCAGGGTGATCCGCTGGCCTGCGTGATTGCAACGGATCGCTATGTGGCCGAAGATGCCGTCGAACAGGTCGTGGTGGACTATGACGTGCTGCCTGCTGTCAGCACCATGTGGCAGGCACTCGAGCCGGACTCGCCCCGCGTGGATGACTCGCTAGCCTCCAACCTGTTGTCGCACCAGCATGCGAAGCACGGCGATACCGATGCCCGCAGGCGTGAAGCCCACCGCGTGGTCGAGAGTACTTTTTCTCAGCACCGACAGACCCATTTGCCGATTGAAACGCGTGGCTGTATTGCGGTATGGGACGAGGGCCGCCAGCATCTGACCTTTCATGTCGGGACCCAGGTACCCCACCCTTATCGCACCACGCTGGCCAGTCGCTTGCGTTTGTCAGAGTCGCAGGTCAGCGTGATTTCACCCGATGTCGGCGGCGGGTTCGGTCAGAAAATTGCCCTCTACCGGGAAGAATTGACGGTCGCTGCGCTAGCACGTCATCTGAGGCGGCCGGTGCGCTGGCGGGAAGACCGGCTGGAAAATCTTTTATCGTCCTCGCAAGCGCGCGAAGACTTTTGCCGCACCCGGGCCGCCGTCAGCGCCGAGGGTCGCCTGCTCGGCCTGGAATTGGAAATCGTGGAGGATTTCGGCGCCTACAGCTTTTATCCCGGCAACTACCTGGCCCGTGTGGTGGCCATGATCCTGACTGGCCCCTACAAAGTCCAGGACTACAGCTACGACGTCAGGGTGGTGCTGAGCAACAAGGTGGGCAATGGCCCGATGCGAGCGCCTATGTCGATCACCAGCTGGGTCATGGAAGGTACGATGGATGCCATTGCGCGTGAACTGCAACTCGACCCGCTGGCGGTACGGCGGCTGAACATGTTGCAGCCAGCGGATTTGCCTTACACCATGGCGACCGGAGAAGTACTGGCGGACATCACGCCGCGCGAAACACTTGAAGCTGCCATCGCAGCGATCGACTATGAGAAGTTCCGCCAGCGCCAGCAATCGGGACGCGCACAAGGGGTTTATCGGGGTTTGGGAATCTGCACGGTGGTCGAGTCCACCACCTATGGTTCGCGATTTTACAAATCGGCTGGTATCGCTGGGTCAGGCCACGAAGCGGCCTGGCTGCGTATCGAACCCTCTGGCGCGGTGAATGCATCGGTTGGCCTGGGGGCGACTGGACAGGGCTATGAGACCTCGCTGGCCCATGCCGTAGCTGAGGGGCTAGGCATTGCGCCGCAACGGGTAAATCTTCACCTCGGGCATACCGACATTGCTCCGTATGGAATGGGCAGCCGGGGCGCACGGGGTGGCACCGCTGGCGGTGGCACGCTGTATCGGTGTGCCCAGGAGGCGCGCGCCAAGGTGCTGGCGATCGGTGCCAAGTTGCTGGGCCTGGACGATAGCCAGGCCTTGCGCATGCTGGATGGTCAGATTGAGCGCCTGTCAGGCAGTGCATGGATACCCACTGGAGTGGGTTTGACCGATGTGGCGCGCACGGCTTACCTCGACCCACTGGCCTTGCCTGCCGGAATGAGTCCCGGTCTGGAGTTCCACCTGACTTACGATCCGCCTCCGATGACCTATTCCAACTCCACGCATCTGTGCGAAGTGGCGGTCGACATCGATACGGGTGCAGTCCGGATTGAACGCTATCTGGTTTCCGAAGACTGCGGCACGGTCCTGAGCCCCGTGGTCGTTGAAGGCCAGCAGCATGGAGCGATTGCCATGGGCTTGTCAGGCGCCCTATTTGAACAGGTCTGTTACGACGAAACTGGACAGAATCTTTCAGGAACCTTGGCAGATTACCTGGTTGCCACGGCGCATGAATTGCCTAACTTCGAAATACTTTCGATGCACACGCCGAATCGGGCTACCCCGGCGGGGATCAAAGGCATGGCCGAGGGGGGCGTGATGGGCGCTATTGGAGCGCTCACCAATGCGGTCAACGACGCGTTGGCGCCTTTCAATGTGGTGGTGAACCAGCAGCCGTTGACGCCAATGTACCTGCGGGATCTGTTGCGCGAAAAATCCACATTCATGAACAAGGCATAGAAATGGTCGATATCAAGACAAAGCCCCTAGTGGGTTTCATCGGGCTGGCGCTGATCAAACACTGCGGGGGCTGACCATGGCCATGGAATTCTCCGGTGAATACCGCATCCCGGCATCTCAGCAAAGGGTCTGGGACGCTCTCAATGATCCCGCCGTACTGCAAGCCTGCATTGCCGGTTGCAAGCAACTCGAAAAAATTTCCGACACCGAGTTCACGGCCATCGTAGCGGCCAAGGTGGGGCCGGTGTCCGCCACCTTTCGCGGCAGCGTGAATTTGAGCGAACTTGACCCGCCTCATGGCTACACCTTGACCGGTCAGGGCCAGGGCGGCGCGGCGGGGTTTGCCAAGATGCGTGCACGTGTGGCACTTCATACCGATCAGAGCGATACAGTGCTTCAGTACACCGCCAACGCCGAAATCGGTGGAAAGCTCGCCAGTGTGGGCAGCCGCCTGGTGCAGACCGTGGCCAAAAAGAATGCTGACGATTTCTTTTCTGCATTCTCTCGGCATTTAGGGGGCTCAGGGTTACAAGAGGCTGTTGTGGACGCTGTTGTGCCAGCCAGCGCGCCTGTAGCCAGTTCCGAATTGCCCGTTGTTGCCACGCCAGTCGCGCCGGTAAAGCTCGTGAGATTTTCTTCATTGGGCGCGCTGGTGCCTGCCTGGCTGGTCGTCTTTGCATGTGCCATTGGCATTGCCTTGGGATATTTTTTTGCTCGTGCTTCGGTGGTCTGAACCAATCTAGTTTTAATTTTGGACAGAGGAGAACCCATGAAGGTCATTGATTCCATCGCTACCCAAGCCGCTGCGATCGCCAGTGTGCGACGTGATATTCACGCGCATCCCGAGTTGGCCTTTGAAGAACTGCGCACGGCTGAACTGGTGGCCCAAAAGCTTGGCGAATGGGGTATTCCTGTGCACCGTGGTCTCGGCGGTACCGGTGTTGTGGGGATCGTCAAGAGCGGCAGTTCGGCCCGAGCGGTCGGTTTGCGCGCTGATATGGATGCGTTGCCATTGCAAGAATTCAACACGTTCGAGCATGCCAGCCAGCACGCCGGAAAGATGCACGCCTGCGGTCATGATGGACACACGGCCATGCTACTGGCCGCAGCGCAGTACTTCGGCAAAAACCGAAATTTCGACGGCACGGTGTATCTGATCTTCCAGCCGGCTGAAGAGCGTGGCGGTGGCGCATTTGAAATGATGCGCGATGGGCTGTTTGAAAAATTCCCGATGGAGGCCGTTTTTGGCATGCACAACTGGCCAGGCATGCAGCCAGGAAGTTTTGCTGTCAGCCCGGGGCCGGTGATGGCCTCCAGCAGCGAATTCAAAATCACCATCAGCGGCAAGGGCGGCCACGCAGCGATGCCGCACAATGCGCTTGACCCGGTGCCGATCGCCTGCCAGATGGTTCAAGCCTTCCAGACTATTGTCAGCCGCAACGTCAAGCCTATTGATGCAGGCGTGATTTCGGTCACCATGATTCATGCGGGTGCTGCCACCAATGTCATCCCTGACAGCTGTGAATTACAGGGCACGGTAAGAACCTTCACGCTGGAGGTGCTGGACCTGATCGAGCGGCGCATGAGGCAAATTGCCGAACACCTCTGTACGGCGTTTGATACCAGCTGCAAATTCGAATTCGAACGCAAGTACCCGCCCACCATTAACACCACCCGCGAGGCTGCTTTGGCTCGTCGGGTGATGGCGGACATCGTGGGTGAAGCCAATGTACTCGTGCAAGAACCCACCATGAGCGCGGAAGACTTTGCCTACATGCTGCAGGCCAAGCCAGGCGCCTATTGTTTCATCGCCAATGGCGATGGCAGCCATCGTGAAATGGGGCATGGTGAGGGGCCCTGTATGTTGCACAACCCCAGCTATGACTTCAACGACCAGCTGATTCCGTTGGGGGCGACCTACTGGGTCAAGCTGGCTGAAGCGTGGCTGGCTCAGAAGGCCTGATCGGTGAAGTTGCTCGTTCGGTGGGTCGACTATCAGCCAGGAAAGCGGGCTTCCCACTGTTCCACCTCAGGCAGACCGAGCACGTCGCTGTATTCCTGGCCGCTCAGCATCTGCCCGCGCACCGTCGCGGTGTTGCCGTCGCGCTTGAGGTGCTGCAGTGCATGGCGCATGGCCCAGCCCACGGTGTTTCGCAGCAGTCCCGGGTAAATGGCCAGGGCGATGCCGTGCTCGTGAAGATGCGCGGTGTTCAGGCCAGCCAATGGACCGCCCGCATCAAAATTGACCATGCACGGAATGGCAATCGAATCAGCCACGCGGCGGATGTCGTCCAGAATGCCCGCGTGCCCTTTCAGTTCCACAAACACCGCACC
>JANMBW010000014.1:0-2873 GCA_031360565.1 Polaromonas sp. | reverse complement strand
CCGGTCCACGGTCTGGTTGATTTCTTGAAGCGCCTCGGGCGGGTTGATGTCACCACGCAGAGCCGACTGCACTTGCACTTTCAGGACCGCCAGCGGCGTTCGCAGCTGGTGTGCAGCATCGCGGACGAAGCGCTTTTGATTGTCGAGCAGACCTTGCAAACGTCTCATGACCTGATTGGTGGCATGCACCAGGGGCAGTAATTCGCGTGGTGCGCTGGAGGCCTCCAGGGGCGTCAAGTCGCCCTCGGGCCGAGCCTGCAACCGGGCGCTTAGGTCGCGCACCGGGCGAGTGGCGCGCTGCACCACGACGACAACAACCAGCGCAATGATGGCCACCATCAAGAGTTGGCGCCAGATGGTGTCAAACAGGATTTTCCGCGCCAGGCTTTGGCGCAGCTCAAGAGTTTCAGCCACCTGTATCACTGCCATGCCGCGTCCATTGGCGCTGGCTACCGGTTGCAGCAGGACCGCTACCCGCACATCGTCATCAAGAAATACGTCGTCATAAAAGTCAACCAGTGCGGCGTAAGGAGGCTTGGCTGGGATGCGGCCGCGCCATACAGGCAGTTGGGCAAAGCCTGAAACCATTTCCCCGCCGAGCGTTGAGACGCGGTAAACCATGCGGCTCTGGTTGTCCGCCTCAAAAGCCTCCAGCGCGGCATACGGAACCGTCACGCGCAGTTCAGCCAACTCGTCGTAACCCTGGACGTCAAGCTGCTCGCCAATGGATTTCGCGGAAGCCAGCAAGGTACGGTCGTAGGCGGTGTTGACGGCGCCAAGAGTCTGGCTGTAGAGGCTGAACGTATTGACAACTACCAGCAGACACACCGGTATCAGAATGCCTGATAAAAGAAATCGTCTTAAAGATACAGCCCTCATGTGCCTACTTTCAGCAGGTAGCCGAGTCCGCGCAATGTCATGAGCGTGACCCCTGTATCAGCCAGTTTTTTGCGCAGCCGGTACACCACGACTTCCACGGCTTCATACTGCACGTCGACTTCGCCCGGAAAAACCAGCTCGAATAACTTCTCTTTGGACACAGCGTGCCCGGGCCTTGTCATCAGGGCCTGAAGCAGCGCCAGCTCACGCGGGGTCAGGTCCATCACCTCGCCCTCATGGTAAATTGCCCCGCTCTCTTTTTCATAGCGTAAAGCGCCCGCCGTTATTTGGCTAGGCGCTGATTCCTTGCTTGAGACCGGCTGTACAGCGCTGCCCCTGCGAATCAAGGCACGCAGGCGCGCTTCGAGTTCGTCTAGGTCAAACGGTTTGGACAGGTAGTCATCAGCCCCAAGATTCAAGCCCATGATTCGGTCGCCCACAGTGCCGCGCGCTGTCAGGATCAGAACTGGAGTCCGCAAGCCCTGTTTGCGCGCCAACGCCAGTACTTGCAGGCCGTCGAGGCCCGGCAGGCTCAGGTCCAGCACCACCACATCGGGTAGCGCGGCGGTCCATTGAGCCAGCGCCAAGGTGCCGTCGCTGCAGGCAACTACCTCCATGCCCTTGCGGCGCAGCGAGCGTTGCAGGGCCATCTGCATCGATGCATCGTCTTCAATGAGCAGGATTTTCATGGCCAGGTGTGATTTTCGGGTGGTGAGAAGGGGGCAAGGCTGGGGTTGGACATTAGCACTTCCCCTAGCCCTTTTGGACAGCTATTTGACAGGAACAAGGCGCATCATGACGAGATCAAATTCTCGTTACCCTTTGGTTCACTATTCAAGGAGACAGCCATGCGCCGTATCAATTTTTTAAAATCCCTGGCCGCACTGGCTGCCGGCGGGGTTTTACCGCTGTCTGCTCTGGCGGCTGCCAACGTCAAAATGATGATCCCCGCCAACCCCGGCGGTGGCTGGGACACTACGGGCCGCGCACTGGGTAAAGCCATGCAGGATTCTGGTGCGGCATCCACCGTCACCTATGAGAACAAGGGCGGTGCCGCGGGCGCCCTGGGTTTGGCCCAATTCGTCAATGGCAGCAAGGGCGATGGCAATGCACTGATGGTGATGGGTGCCGTCATGCTGGGCGGCATCATCACCGGCAAGCCGCCGGTCAGTTTGAGTCAGGCCACGCCGATAGCGCGTTTGACCACTGAGTACAACGTTTTTGTGCTGCCTGCCAACTCCCCGTTCAAATCGATGGCTGAGGTGATCGCACAGCTCAAGAAAGATCCCGGCAGCGTCAAATGGGGCGGTGGTTCGCGCGGTTCAACCGAACACATTGCGGCGGCCATGATTGCCCGTGAAGTTGGCGTTGATCCCTCCAAGATCAACTACGTTGCTTTCCGTGGAGGCGGAGAAGCCACTGCAGCTATTTTGGGCGGCAATGTCACGGTCGGTGGTAGCGGTTACAGCGAGTTTGCCGAGTACATCAGTACCGGAAAAATGAAGCCATTGGCTGTGACCTCCGACACGCGCTTAAAAGGTGTCAATGTCCCCACGCTCAAGGAGCAGGGCGTGAATGTCGTGATTGGCAACTGGCGCGGCGTGTATGGCGGTCCTGGTATTTCGGCTGAACAGCGCAAGGAGCTGACCGAGATCGTTCTCAAGGCCGTCAAGTCCAAGACCTGGCTGGAAGCTTCCGAGAAAAACAACTGGACTGCCGCGGTGCTCACGGGTGCTGCTTTTGAAAAATTTGTGGATGACGACTTTGCCAGCCTGCGGGCCACCATGGTCAAGTCCGGCATGGTGTAGGGCGCATTTATAAATCCATTTTTCTGGCGCATTGCAGCGCTGCGTGGTGCTCGGAATCCTCATGTACCTGAGTACATTTCGGTGTCCTGCGCTCCGGGCGCCTTGCACTTCATCCCGAAAAACTGAATTTCTAGACGCTCCCGCAGCGCCTGAAGGAAAACTATGTCCCGACAACAAAATCCCTTA
>JANMBW010000089.1:0-3115 GCA_031360565.1 Polaromonas sp. | reverse complement strand
TGTTGCCGCATTTGCAGGCTGGAAAAAATCGCCTGTTGGACAGCTCGCGTGGGACGGCCGCGTCTGGCGCTGGGAAAGTAGCGCTTACCAATCGGGTGTGGCGGAGCAGCGCCTGTCGGTCATCGCAGATTTTCAAAGTCTATTGCTCCTTCGGCTGGAAAATCAGGCCCACGCCCGACTGTGGCTATGGGTGGAACGGAGCTCTTTCCCGGAGCGCTGGATGGATCTGCGCCGTGCCGTGTACTCTCCGCACCGTTCAAACCCATCGAGCCGGTGGCAGGCACATGAAACCTCGGAATTGCCGCTGTTGCCTCGCGCCGATCATGGCGCTTCGGGTCATTCGCGCAATCAGCCATGAGTGCTGATGTTCCCCCACTGAACGTGAATCGGGCGACCGACAGCGATGCCCTGCTGGTCGAACGCACGGTTGCGGGGGACCAGAAGGCGTTTGAGTTGCTGGTGATCAAATATCAGCGGCGCATCCAGCGCCTCATAGGGCGCATGGTGCGAGACGTCGATTTGGTGGAAGACATTGCCCAGGAGACCTTTATCCGCGCCTACCGGGCGCTGGCACAGTTTCGTGGGGAGGCGCAGTTTTACACTTGGCTGTACCGGATTGCTGTGAACACTGCAAAAAAAGCCTTGATGGATCTCAAGCGCAATCCCACCGTCTCTGAAAATTCCTTTAAATCAGAAGACGATGATGAAACTTCCCCGCTGGAAAACGAACTAACCTCGACAGAAACACCTGAAGCCGTGCTGGCTGGCAAGGAAATCGCGGAAATGGTCAATGCGGCCATGGAGGCTTTGCCGGAGGAACTCCGGCAGGCGATCACGCTGCGCGAGATTGAAGGACTGAGCTATGAAGAGATATCCGAAGCCATGAGTTGTCCGATCGGGACGGTGCGTTCGCGTATTTTCAGGGCTCGTGAGGCTATTTCAGAAAAGGTCAAACCTTTGTTGGAAAACCAATCCGGAAAGCGCTGGTAGGTCCATGTCGCTGCCTCGAAATCCTTCTGCCTTCACGCCTGCTGACCTAACGTTCGTAGTGTCTGGCGTGTTTTTGAGAACTGGTAGACCATCACCATGAAACCCCTCTTAACTTCCTTTCCTGGCAATCCTGACCATGAACTGCTGTCGGCCCTGGCCGATGGCGAACTCGGTCAGTCTGAACTGGACGCTGCGCTGCAAGCGTGTGGGCAAGATCCGGCGACTTTGGCTCGCTGGAACACCTATCACCTGATTGGGCACGGACTTCGTGCGCCGTCATCGCCTGTTTACAGCGCGGATGCAGCTTTTCTGACCGGCCTGCGGCAAGCCTTGGCGCTCGAACCTTCCATAACTTCGGACCAGCCTCGCCTTGCCGTCATCCAGGCTGCCAACGGGGAGGCCAGCAACGACGCCAGTTTCCGCTGGAAGCTGGTGGCGGGTTTTGCATCGTTGGCCGCGGTGTGTGCAATAGGCTGGAATGCCGTTGCGACATTGCCCTTTGCCGGGGCACCGCAGTTGGCCCAGGCACCTGCACCGGCATCGCAACAGTTGGTGGTGGCGTCGCCGCAGGGACCCATGGTGCGTGACGCACGGATTGAAGAATTGATGGCCGCACACCGCCAGTTGAGTGGCGCTTCTGCGCTTCAGGTGCCCTCCGGCTTCCTGCAAAATGCCGCTCTGGAAACGCCGCGGAGTCCAGCACGTTGAGCTATGCCTGTGCTGACAAACCAGCTGCCAAATCATGATCTTTAAGCTTTTTAGTGTTCTAGCCAGCGCATTTTGGATGTTGCTTGCTATTAATAATGTAGCGGCTCAGGTTCCGGCTACGGGGCCGGTTCCGGCCACTATGAGCGCACCCAGTTCTGCAGTTGCTGCCATCGAAGCCAAAACCCTCAATGATTGGCTGATGCGCATGCACGAGGCGTCCAAAAAACGCGCCTATGTCGGCACTTACATGGTTTCCTCTGGCGGCTCCATGTCCAGCGCGAAAATCTGGCATGTCTGCGAGGGCAATCAGCAGATTGAGCGGGTTGACACACTCACCGGGGCACCCCGTTCCGTCTATCGGCATAACGATCGCGTCGTGACCTTCATGCCGGACCACAAGGTAGTGCGAAGCGAAAGGCGCGAGGCGCTCACTGCGTTTCCAGATTTGTTGCAGTCGGCAGATAACCGCATTGCCGAGTTTTACAAGGTCAAGCCGGAGGGTGTGGACCGCGTGGCTGGCGTGGAAGCAGACGTAGTGATGCTGGTACCCAAAGACGCCATGCGCTTTGGCTACCGCGTCTGGACCGAGCAAAAAAAGGGCTTGGTTGTGAAGCTGCAGACCCTGGACACCGACGGCCGGGTGCTCGAACAGGCTGCGTTTTCTGAACTGCAACTTGACGCCCCGGTCAAGATGGACAAGCTCCTTCAAATGATGACCAAGGTGGACGGCTACCGCGTGGAGCAGCCGGTTTTGATCAAGACCACAGCCAGTGCTGAAGGCTGGTCTTTGAAGGCACCGGTTGCCGGCTTCAAACCTGTCAACTGTTTCAAGCGTCCGGCTTCCTCGGCGAGCGCTGGCGCTGGCAACGCTGAGTCACTTCAATGGATTTTTTCAGACGGACTGGCCTCGGTTTCATTGTTCGTGGAACCATTTGACCGGCAGCGCCATGACAGCGGCGCAAGTCTGTCCATGGGTGCGACCCAGACGCTAACCCGGCCAATGGGTGCGTATTGGGTCACAGTCATGGGAGAAGTGCCCATGACGACTTTGAAGCTTTTTGCCAACGGGCTGGAGCATAAAAAGTAAGGGTGGATGACCTGGAGAGCCCCCTGTCTGCTTGAAGAATTTTCTGATGATTGCTATTTTTAACGAGGCTGATGATGCATGAATTGAACTGGAAACCCTTGCGCTCCTGGGTGGCGGTGGGTCTGATGGCGGTGGTTTCTTCGGTAGCGGTACTGCCTGTCGAACCGGCTTGGGCGCAGGCCCGGGCCCTGCCTGACTTCACCGATCTGGCCGAGCAGGTCGGGCCGTCGGTGGTCAACATTCGTACCTCCGAGAAAGCAAAAGCGGCCGCCACCGGCGGTGCTGACGAGCAAATGCTGGAGTTTTTCAGGCGTTTCGGCATTCCCGTGC
>JANMBW010000079.1:0-15802 GCA_031360565.1 Polaromonas sp. | reverse complement strand
GGTCATCCTGACCGAGTTCAATGATCGATTAGTTGCCTGCGAAATTAATTGCCTGCGTATTCAGCTTGTTGGGTCTTACGCGCTTCTTCGCGCTCGACGTTGCGCATCATCAAGGACGGGCCGGTTTCAGCCTTTTTCTTGACAACAGTCAGATGACGCAGCACAGCATCATTGAATTTGAACGCATGTTCAATTTCTTCCATCACAGCCTGGCTGGCTTCGATGTTGATGCACAGGTAGTGGGCTTTGGCCAATTTCTGAATCAGGTACACCAGTTGGCGGCGACCCCAATCTTCAACACGGTGCACGGTGCCACCACCCGCGGTGATCATGCCCTTGTAACGTTCCAGCATGGCTGGGACTTGCTCGCTTTGATCCGGATGGATCAGCAAGACGATCTCGTAATGACGCATAAGACTCCTTGTGGTTGATAAAAGCTGCCCCAGCGTCGTGGAGGGTGCAGCAAGGCTAACCTAATATTATAGCCCGAGCCCGAACAGCCTAGTTCGCCAGCCGTTTCCAGGCGTCAATCACGGTATCAGGATTGAGCGAAATAGAACCAATCCCCTGTTCCTTGAGCCACAGCGCAAAGTCGGGGTGATCGCTAGGCCCCTGACCGCAAATCCCCACGTATTTCCCTTGTCGGTTACAGGCAGAAATAGCCATGCTGAGCAAGGCCTTGACTGCCGGGTCGCGCTCATCGAAATCCTTGGCCAAAATCTCCAGACCCGAGTCGCGGTCCAGACCGAGCGTGAGCTGGGTGAGATCGTTGGAGCCGATTGAGAAACCATCGAAGTACTCCAGAAACTGATCGGCCAGCACGGCGTTGCTTGGAATTTCACACATCATGACGACGCGCAGTCCGTGTTCTCCCCGCTTGAGGCCATGTTGCGTCATTAATTCTGTCACCGCAGCGGCCTGGCCAAGCGTGCGGACAAAGGGCACCATCACTTCGACGTTGGTCAGACCCATATCGTTGCGCACCCGCTTGAGCGCTTCACATTCCATAGCAAACGCCTCGGCAAAGTCGGCGCTGAGGTAACGCGCCGCGCCGCGGAAACCCAGCATCGGGTTTTCCTCTTCTGGCTCATAACGGGAACCGCCAATCAATTTGCGGTATTCGTTCGACTTGAAGTCCGATAGGCGAACAATCACCGGCTTGGGCCAAAACGCAGCGCCTATAGTCGCAATCCCTTCGGTGACCTTGTCGACGTAAAAAGCGCGCGGAGACGCGTGGCCACGTGCCACACTTTCAACCGCTTTTTTCAGGTCAGGATCGACGTTCGGGTAGTCCAGAATGGCTTTGGGATGTACACCAATATTGTTGTTGATGACGAATTCCAGCCTGGCCAGTCCAACGCCGTGGTTGGGGATTTGACAAAAGTCAAACGCCAGTTGCGGGTTGCCCACATTCATCGTGATCTTGATGTCAATAGGCGGCATTTCGCCGCGCTGCACCTCGGTCACCTCGGTTTCCAGCAAGCCGTCATAGATGCTGCCGGTATCGCCCTCTGCACAGCTTACCGTCACCAGCATGCCATCCTTGAGCAGACTGGTGGCGTCACCACAACCCACTACTGCAGGAATGCCCAATTCACGTGCAATGATGGCGGCATGACAGGTACGTCCACCGCGGTTGGTCACGATGGCGCTGGCGCGCTTCATAACTGGTTCCCAATTCGGATCGGTCATGTCGGTGACCAGCACATCGCCCGGCTGCACCTGGTCCATGTCCTTGATGTCGTGCACGATGCGTACCGGGCCAGTGCCAATTTTTTGACCAATCGCACGGCCCTCGGCAAGAACGGTGGCCTTGGACTGGTTGGCCTTTAATTTGTAGCGCTGCTCGGCCTTGCCTTTGGCTTGGCTTTTTACGGTTTCGGGCCGGGCCTGCAAAATGTAGATCTGGCCATCGGTGCCGTCCTTACCCCACTCGATATCCATGGCCCGGCCGTAATGTTTTTCGATGATCAGCGCATAACGGGCCAACTGCTCGACGTCGTCGTCGGTGAGGGAGTAACGGTTACGCAACTCGGCCGGTACATCGGTCGTTTTGACCAGCTTGCCGCTGGCCTTTTTCTCGTCCGCCGTGGTGAATTCCATTTGCAGCAGTTTTGAGCCGAGGTTGCGGCGGATGACCGCGCGCTTGCCGGCTCGCAGCATCGGCTTGTGCACGTAAAACTCGTCGGGATTGACGGCGCCCTGCACCACGGTTTCGCCCAAGCCATAGCTGGACGTGATGAACACCACCTCTTCAAAGCCGCTTTCGGTGTCGATGGTGAACATCACGCCGGCTGCGCCTTTGTCGCTGCGTACCATGCGCTGCACCCCAGCCGACAGCGCCACCTCAGCATGGGCAAAGCCCTGGTGCACCCGGTAGCTGATCGCGCGGTCGTTGTAGAGCGAGGCAAACACCTCCTTCATTTTGTGCAGCACGTCTTCAATGCCCACCACATTTAAAAACGTTTCCTGCTGACCGGCAAACGACGCGTCGGGCAAGTCTTCAGCGGTCGCGGACGACCGCACGGCAAAACTGGCTTGCGGGTTGCCGGCGGACAAAGCAGCGAAACTCTCACGCACTGCTTTTTCAAAATTAGAAGGAAAAGGTTGGGCTTCAACCAGGGCGCGAATTTTTGCACCAGCCTCGGCCAGTGCCCGAATGTCGTCACTGTCCAGCGCATCGAGCAGCGCGTTGATTTTGTGGTCCAGTCCGTCGTGCGCCAGAAAGGCCCGAAAGGCATGCGCGGTCGTTGCAAAGCCAGTGGGGACCCTCACCCCGTCGGGTCCCGTGGGCAATTGCGAGATCATTTCGCCGAGGCTGGCGTTCTTGCCGCCTACCGCTTCGACGTCGGTCATCCTCAAATTTTCAAACGGTACGACTAAGGCATTGGCCTCAAAAAGGTTGGACATGAAAATACTCCGGGAGGTTTAAAAACGGGTGGGCTCGTGGCGAGCGCGGTCATCGGCAGCTGGCGGCCTGGGTAGCTTGAGGTATCTGGCAGGCGGGAGCGCGGCATGGACTGGCGGTCGATCGGACGGGCGATGGTGATTGGCGATAATTGCCCAGATTGTAGAGCCCCGCCACACCTGGCCATCGGTCCCGCTTGTCATTGTGAACACCCAACCCGCGTCATCCAACATGCCAAACCGCACCGTATTTTTCATTTCTGACGGTACTGGGATCACCGCCGAGACCTTTGGCAACGCGATTCTGGCGCAATTCGAGATGTCGCCGCGCCGAGTAAGACTGCCTTTCATTGACAGCGTGGACAAGGCCCATCAGGTGGTTCGCCAAATCAATCAGACCGGCGAGCACGAAGGCAAGCGGCCCATTGTGTTCACCACCCTGGCCAACATAGATATCCTGGCGGTGTTCAAAGCGCATTGCGACGGCATGCTGCTGGACATGTTTGGCATGTTTGTCGAACCGCTGGAAAGTGAGTTGGGCCTGAAATCCAACCACCGGGTAGGCCGATTTTCGGATGCATCCAAAAGCAAGGAATATGACGACCGGATTGAGGCCATCAATTTTTCGCTGGCCCACGATGACGGACAAAGCAACCGAGACCTGGCGGGCTCAGACGTGATTCTGGTCGGGGTGAGCCGCAGCGGCAAAACGCCGACGTCGCTGTATTTAGCCATGCAGCACGGCCTGAAAGCGTCCAACTACCCGCTGATTCCAGAAGATTTTGATCGCCGCCAACTGCCGCCTGCACTGGCGCCACACCGAAAAAAGATCTTCGGATTGACAATTTCGGCTGAGCGGCTGGCCCAAATCCGCAATGAGCGCCGCCCCAATTCAATCTATGCCAGTCTGGACAATTGCCGTCACGAGATCCATGAAGCTGAGGCGATGATGCGGCGGGAAGGGATTCGCTGGCTGTCCACCACCACCAAGTCGATCGAAGAAATTGCCACCACCATCCTGCAGGAAATCCGGCCGGAGCGACTTGTTTACTGATTCCTGTTTGCTATTATTTACATAGCAAAGAAAGTCCATTTTGATTGGGCTAGACAGGAAATACATGCTCAAAAGCTGCCGCACAGCGGCCATCGGGTTAACGTAATAACGCTACGCCTTTGACCTGCGCATAGACGGGCATGCCTACCTGCAAACCCATGCCATCGGCGGACTTGCGTGTGATGCGTGCAAGCAATGCACTTCCACCCGCATTCAGCCCCACCATCACCTGCCCCGGACTGTCATTGGCCAAGCCGGTCACTGTCGCGGCAAAAATGTTCAACACGCTGCTGCCTTGCTGCCGGCTTAGCGTCAGACTGACGTCTCTGGCTTGCACGCGCACCCGCACGCGCTGACCGATGCTCAAAGGAGGGCTTAACAAACTGATGCGTCCTCCCGCAAAATCGGCGTGGCACAAGTGGTACTGCGGCTCCACGCCAGTCACGCTGGCATCCAGGATGGCGGCCGCTGCATCACCGTGTGCCAACGGCAAATCCATACGGGTCAGCAGCGAGGAAGTCGGCCCGCTGGCCAGAACCCGACCGGCTTCCAGTAACACCAGATGGTCCGCCAATCGGGCAACTTCGTCCGGCGCGTGGCTGACATAGAGGATGGGGATGTCCAGTTCGGTCTGCAGTTTTTCCAGATAGGGCAGCACATCGGCCTTGCGCTGCAAGTCGAGCGAAGCCAGCGGCTCGTCCATCAGCAGCAGGCGCGGGCTGGTGGCCAGCGCCCGCGCAATCGCTACGCGCTGCCGCTCACCACCCGACAGCGTGGCCGGATGCCGCTGCATCAGTGGCCCAATACCCAGCAGTTCGACCGCCTGCTCCAGCGAGACGCGTCGCTCGGACGCAGGCACGCGACTCAGGCCGTAGTCCAGGTTGCGCCGCACGTCCAGATGCGCGAACAGACTGGCTTCCTGAAAAACCAGGCCTAGCGGCCGTCGATGCACCGGCATGAAGATACCGGCCGTGTCGTCCTGCCAGGTGTTGCCGTTGACTAGCAGTCGTCCACGGGATGCGCGTACCAGCCCGGCAATACAGCGCATCAAGGTGGTCTTGCCCGAGCCCGAGACACCAAAAACTGCCGTCACACCGTGCCCGGGCAGATCCAATGCCACATCCAGCAAAAAATCGCTGTAAGCCAGCAGGAATTCAGCTGTGATGCGGCTCATGCGCCCTGCCCGCGGCGCAGTCGGCCGGTCGGCTGCAAGGTGTACAGCGCCAGCAAGGTCAAGAAAGAAAACACCATCAACCCACCGGCCAGCCAGTGCGCCTGGGTGTATTCAAGCGCTTCCACATGGTCGTAGATCTGCACCGACACCACGCGTGTCTTGCCGGGAATATTGCCGCCCAGCATCAGCACAATACCGAATTCACCCACGGTGTGAGCAAAACCCATGACCGCTGCCGTGAGGTAAGCGGATCGCGCCTGGGGCAAGACAACACTGAAAAACGCATCGAGCGGGGAGGCCCGCAGGCTGGCTGCCACTTCCAACGGTCGATCGCCCATCGCTTCAAACGCGCCTTCAATCGGCTTGACAACAAAGGGCAGGGAATAAAACACCGAGCCCACGACGAGACCGGAAAAAGTAAACGGCAGCGCATCCCAGCCCAGGGATTGCATCATTTTCCCGACAGGCCCTTGAGGTCCCATCAACACCAGCAAATAAAACCCCAGCACCACTGGCGGCAAGACCAGCGGAAGACCGATCAGGGCATCTACCGGGGCCTTCCAGGCGGAGCGTGTGCGAGCCAGCCACCAGGCAAGCGGCGTGCAGACCGCCAGCAATATCAGCGTGGTGGTACTGGCCAACTTTAAGGTCAGCACAATGGCCTGGAGATCGGCGTTGCTGAGCATGGCGAAGGCCACCTAGGGCTGGTAGCCGAAAGAGCGGATCACCGCCCTGGCCTTGTCTGATTTCAAGAAGGCCAGCAGTGCCAGGGCGGCTGGGTTGTCCTTGCCTTTGCCGAGGAGTACGGCGTCCTGCAAAATCGGGCCGTGCAGGTCATCGGGAACAATCCAGGCCGAGCCAGACTTGATCCGACCGTTTTCATATACCTGCGACAGCGCGACAAAGCCCAATTCGGCATTGCCGGTAGAAACAAAACTAAAGGTCTGACCGATGGTCTCGCCGGTCACCAATTTCGGTGTCAAGCGGGTGGTGAGGCCCATCTTGGCGATGGTTTCGACAGCCGCGGCGCCATACGGCGCGATTTTGGGCGACGCAATCGCCAGCTTGCTGAATCCACCTTTTTTCAGTACCTCGCCGTGCGCGTCCACCAGGCCTGATTGAGCTGACCACAGCACCAGCTTGCCGGTGGCATAAGTGAAACGGGTGCCTGGTACAGCCAATCTGGTAGCTTCGAGCGCTCGCGGCGTTTTCTCATCAGCGGATAGAAAAACCTCAAACGGCGCACCCTGGGTGATCTGCGCATAAAACTTGCCGGTCGCGCCAAAGGTCAACTGTGTCCGGTGCCCCGTGTCTTGTTCGAACGTCAGCGCGAGTTGCTGCATGGGGGCCATGAAATTGGCCGCGACCGCCACCTGCACCTCACCGGCCAACACCGATACGGCTGTCAGCACAGCAAAAAGCGCGGGCAGAAGTTTTAACACGGCTTGGTTCATCTGGTGTCGGTGTGGTGGGAATCGGGGCTCAAGCGCTATTCTATTTTAGAATAGCGCTTGAGCAGCCTGATCCGGTAGGACTCCATGACAAAAAATAAACCATCCGAGCAGTCGCTGGCGCGTGCCCTCGGCCACGATCCCGCTGACAAAAGAATTGACATTCTTCGCCTGGTGGGCCAACTCGGTTCCATTTCTCAGGCCGCGCGAGAGGCCAAGGTCAGCTACAAGGCAGCGTGGCAAGCCATCGATACCCTGACCAACCTGGCGGGCGTGGAATTGGTCGAACGGGCTGTCGGCGGGTCTGGCGGCGGAGGCGCCCGCATCACCGTGGCTGGACAAAAATTGCTGTCTATTGCCGACCTGCTGAGCCGTACCCGCGACCAGGTTTTGGCATCGCTTGACACCAGCGATCGCCCGCTGCCCCTGCTGGCCAGCATCGGTATACGCACCAGCATGCGTAACCTGCTGCCCTGCCACATCGAACAGTTGGTGGTTCAGGGTCAAATGGTACGGATTGGACTCAGGCTGGGCGGTACCAGCGAAGCGTGCAAGCTGTTTTCACGCATCACCAAAGTCAGCGCCCAATTGCTTGGCCTTCAAATCGGACAGTCGGTACTGGCACTGTGCAAGGCCACCGCAGTCGTGGTCACAGCCTTTCCAGCTGATCAACTCGACACTGCTCAGCAGTTCCTGTCTGGCCGCGCGGTGCGTGTCAGCCGCGGCCAGAGCGGCGACGAAGTCTCCCTGCAGCTCGATGCCGGCCTTCAGCTGGTGGGCTACGCGGTGGCTGGCAGCGGTGTGAAGGCCAGGGCGCGCGTCAACGCTTGGGTCGACGAATCAGCTGTGGTCATTGCGCTGGCCGGCTAAGTTCGGGCAACGGCGAGGTTCTGAAAAAAAATCCGTGCTGCTCCTTTGCATTACTTGGATCGCTTTTTTTATTTGCTATGTTTTCAATAGCTACGAACGTCCATTCGGCGTTGACTACGGTCAGTTAGGACACCTTTTCAAAGCCGCTAGCCAAATGGCGTCAGACAATGCCTTTACCCGCGCCACAGCTTTCACCGCGCATGGATAATCACCGGTATGGCCGCCCTTGACCTTCCTCGTCAACCCCTAAACCGCCATGCGCTGGTCGCGCTGGTGGTGGTGCTGCTGCATGTGGCCGCCGTGTGGACACTGCAAAGCGGCCTGTTGATGCGTATCGCGGAAATCGTGGTGCCCGTGGAAATCCTGGCGCAGATGGTTGAGCCGCCGGTGGCACCGAGCACACCCAAAATTGAACCGGTGAGCCCGACACCCAAGCCCGCCCAGGCGCCGGTCAAAGCCCTCGCCAAAGCACCCACGGCGCCCGCACCCCTGCCCCTGGCAATTGCCGACCCCACACCCGCTCCCAACGCACCCGTAGGCGTGATCTCTCCGCCGCAGCCGCCGGCACCCATTGAGGCAGTAGGAACCGGGCCGATCGCTACCGGTCCCGCTCTGTCGTCTGTCGTTCAATTGCCGTCCAGTAACGCCGACTACCTGCAAAACCCGCCGCCGCCCTACCCGCCTATCAGCCGCCGGCTCAACGAGCAGGGCAGAACCACCATCCGGGTGCTGATTGGTGCGGACGGTTTGCCGCAACGCGCAGAGATAGCCCGGTCCAGCGGGTTTGAAAGACTGGATCAGGCCGCCATGGCGACCGTGATGCGTTGGCGATACGTGCCCGGAAAACGGGGCGGCGTGCCCGAAGCCATGTGGTTCAACGTCCCCATTAACTGGGTACTGGAATAATTTTGTGCACCCAACACGGGTATTTGTAGCCTGGAGTATTGATTCATGAATTCCCAATTCGGCCTTGCCAATGTCTGGGCCCAAGGCGATATCGTCACCAAATCGGTTGCGCTGCTGCTGCTGGTGATGTCGCTTGCGTCATGGATGGTCATCATCATCAAGTCGCTCGACCTCATCCAGTACAAACGCATCGCCAAAAGCGCAGAAGCCTTCTGGTTCAGCGAGACTTTTGAGGTCGGCCTGTCGCGTCTGGGCAATGACCCGACCAATCCGTTCCGGCAGTTGGCGCTCGACGGACGCGAAGCCACCCGGCACCATCAGGACACCCAGGCGCAGCTGCACAACACCCTGGACATGAGTGACTGGGTGACCCGTACGCTGCGAAACACGCTGGACGAATTCAGCGGCAAGCTGCAATCCGGCCTGGCCATTTTGGCTTCGGTCGGCTCCACTGCACCTTTTGTTGGCCTGTTTGGCACCGTCTGGGGGATTTACCATGCTCTGCTGTCTATCGGTGTCGCCGGACAAGCGACTATTGACAAGGTGGCCGGGCCGATTGGCGAGTCGCTCATCATGACTGCGCTGGGCCTGGCGGTAGCGATTCCGGCGGTGCTGGGTTACAACGCCCTGGTGCGCGGCAACAAGGGCGTGATGCAAAAAGTCAACCGCTTTGCGCACGACATGCACGCTTACTTTGTGACCGGTGCGCGCTTGGGCGCCAGCGCCTCACCCAAAGTGGTCTAGCCGACCACCCCCTGACTGTCCACACGCCCAACACGGAGCAAGCATGGCTTTTGGAACGCAAGACGACACCGATGACGTGATGAACGAAATCAACATGACACCCATGGTCGACATCATGCTGGTGCTGTTGATCATTTTCATCATCACCGTGCCGGTGATGAAGCACTCGGTCAACATTGATTTGCCGCGTGCCACCAATGAAGCGCAAATCATCAAACCCGAAACCATTCGGCTCAGCGTGGACGCGCAGGGGCAATATTTTTTAAACGAAGCGCTGGTAGCTGATCAGGAGCTACCCACCAGGCTCAAAGCCGCTGCATCGCAAAACCCGCAACCCGAACTCCACATCCGGGGTGACAAGGCCGTGCGCTATGAGCGTGTTGCCCAAGCCATGGCGGCAGCTCAACAGGCGGGTTTGCGCAAAATCGGTTTCATCACCGAACCCAAAACGACACCCTGAGCGCCGCCAGCGGCTTACAGCCCGATTGCCGCCATGCCCGCGCGGGCAATCTGAGCGTCCTCATTGGACTTGACGCCGCTGACGCCGACAGCGCCCAGGCACTGGCCGTCTTTCAAAATGGGTACGCCACCTTCCAGCATGCCGTGGATATAGGGTGCGCTCAAAAACGAGGTACGGCCGCCATTGATGACGTCTTCGTAAACCTTGCTTTCTCGGCGGCCCATGGCGGCCGTGTTGGCCTTGGCTGGCGCAATATGCGAGGAAATCGGCGGGGCACCGTCCAGGCGCTGAAGGTGCAGCAAGTGGCCGCCATCATCGACGATGGCAATGGTGACGGCCCAGCCATTTTTCAGTGCCTCGGCCTCAGCGGCGGCGGCTATAACTTTCACGTCGGCCAGGTCAAGAAAGGGTTTGGATTTCATGGTGTTTTAGAAGTGGTGAACGCAGTGCGTCGAGCATACTCAAAATAAAGTGAAGTTTAGAGCGGTGAACCGCTAACTTTTTAGGGCTTTTTGACGGAGCTGTAGAACCAAAGAGCCCTTACATAAAGTAGGAAGTCGGTCAAGTCCTGTACTTGAAAAACGGCTTGACGCCCTTAAAATAGAATTGCCCGCATTTGCAGGCGCTTTGGAGATTCCACTCATGACTGACAACGTTCAAACTCTTGACTACGGCCTGGCCTCGTCGAGCGAGCAGCGCAACAAGGTTTTGCGGAACACCTATTGGTTGTTGGCACTCAGTTTGCTGCCCACCGTTTTGGGTGCGTGGGTGGGCGTGGCCACTGGCATCACTGCATCCCTGTCTGGCGGTTTGGGGCTGGTGGTTTTCCTTGCTGGTGCTTTTGGCTTCATGTACGCCATCGAAAAGACCAAGAACTCTGCTGCAGGCGTTCCGGTCTTGCTGGGCTTTACTTTTTTCATGGGCCTGATGCTCTCGCGCATGATCGGGACGATTCTGGGCTTCAAGAACGGCTCTGAACTCATCATGACGGCCATGGGTGGCACCGCTGGCGTGTTCTTTGTGATGGCCTCGCTGGCCAGCGTGATCAAACGCGACCTTTCTGGCATGGGCAAGTGGTTGTTTGTCGGCGCGCTGGTGGTCATGGTGGGTGGCATCATCAACGTCTTTGTCGGGTCAACCGCTGGCATGATGGCCATTTCAGTGGCAGTGATCGCCATTTTCAGCGCCTACATGTTGTATGACCTGAAACAGATTCTCGACGGCGGCGAAACCAACTACATCAGCGCCACATTGGCTCTCTACCTGGACATCTTCAATGTATTTCAGGCCCTGCTCGCTTTGTTGGGCATCTTTGGCGGCGAACGCGACTAAGCCGGCAACATGATTTTTAAAAAGGCCTTCGGGCCTTTTTTTACGTACATTCTCGAAGCTTAAGCCCGATCAAAAACGGCAATCGATTCCACATGCGCCGTGTGCGGAAACATGTTGATCACCCCCGCCGCCGAACAGCGGTACGCGCCGCTGTCGACCAACACTCCCGCATCACGTGCCAGGGTGGCAGGGTTGCAACTGACATACACAATTCGCCGGGGGAGTGTCCAGTCGCCCAACTCCAGACTTTGCTGGGTCGCCCCATCGTCGCACGGCACCCCCGTGACGATCTGCTGATGCAGCGCCGCCAAGGATTTGAATAATTCGAACGCTCCTTCACGCGGCGGATCAACCAGCCATTTGTCGGCCAGCCGGTCTTTGACGAGCTGGGCTGGGGTCATCTCGAACAGGTTACGCGCTACAAATGTGGTAGCTGCCAACGCACGTCTTACCTGGGATGCAGGCTTGTTTTTCTTAAAGTTTTGACGGGATCGGGCAACCAGGGTCTCGCTGCCCTCCACGCCCAAAACCTCGCGCGCCAGCGTCGCCAAGGGCAGCGTGAAGTTGCCCAAACCGCAAAACCAGTCAATCACCCGTTCATCTGGCTGAATGTCCAGTAGGCGTATGGCACGCGAGACCAACACCTGGTTGATCTGCGGATTGACCTGGGTGAAGTCGGTGGGTTGAAACGGCATCAGCACACCAAACTCCGGCAGGCTGTAGCTGAGTTCCTCTTCTGCTTCGTCCAGCAGCGTCACGGTGTCAAGTCCACCCGACTGCAACCACCATTGCAGGCCGGGATGAAGCCTCGCAAAGGCGCGCAGCCTGGCCCGGTCTTGCTCACTGAGCGCTTCCATGTGGCGCAGCACCATCGCCGTCACCTTATCGCCGCAGGCCAGTTCAATTTGCGGAATGGTCTCCCGGGCGTCCAGGCTGGCAATCAAGGCGCGTAGCGGCAGCAGCAGCAGACTGACGTGGGGAGGCAAGACTGGACACTCGCGCATGTCGGCCACGTAGGCGCTTTTTCGCTCGTGGAAACCCACCAGCACCGCATTTTTTTTGCGCACATAACGGACCGACAAACGGGCGCGGAAGCGGTAGCCCCAAGCCGGGCCTTCAATCGGACGCAACAGGTTGTCGGCCTTGAGCTTGCCGATATGCAGCAAATTGTCTTCCAGCACACGCTGTTTCACAGCCACCTGTGCCCCAACATGCAAGTGCTGCATCTTGCAGCCACCACAGGCACCGGTATGCATGCCAAAGTGCGGACAGGCAGGCCGCACCCGCTGGGACGACTCGCGGTACACCTGTGTCAGCATGGCTTTTTCAAAGCTGCTTTTTTTTCGGTAGACGTTGGCAGTGACCTGCTCGAAGGGCAGTGCGCCTTCTATGAAAACAACCTTGCCATCCGGCCGGTGGGCAATTCCCTGGGCTTCAATGTCGAGCGACTCCACCTCCAGCAAATCGAGCGGATAGGCTTCAGTGGGAGCCAATGGTGGGTTTTTTTTAACTTGAGACATGATCGGCCCGGCTGGGCTCCAATTCAAAGCAGAGCCCAGATGCCTGGTCAGCGTCGGTTCCCGGCCTACTTGGCCGGTAGATATCTTGCCGGGTCAACCGGCTTGCCCTGGCGGCGAATCTCAAAATGCAGCTTGACCCTGTCGGCGTCGCTGTTGCCCATCTCGGCAATCTTCTGGCCTTTTTTGACGCTCTGGTCCTCTTTCACCAGCAAGGTCTGGTTGTGCGCGTAGGCAGTGAGAAAGGTGTTGTTGTGTTTGAGAATGATCAAATTGCCATAACCCCGCAGCCCAGCACCGGCGTACACGACTTTTCCATCCGCAGACGCCACGACCGGGTCACCAGACTTGCCTGAAATATCGAAACCCTTGTTTTTGACATCGTCGAATCCCGTTAGCAGCGAGCCTTGGGCGGGCCAGATCCACGCGATATCGTCTTCGCCTGCCGACGCTGCGGGCACGGCAGAGGCAACGGCTGGCGAAGCTGGTTTGGCAGCCGATGCAGCGCTCGCAGCAGCAAGCGGGGCAGTCACCGATGCAGCCGTTCCCGTGTTTGCGGTCACCGTGCCAGAGCTGACCGGACGTGTTACCACCAACGAGCTGTCGTTGTTCGGCGGTACCACCCGCAGCACCTGTCCGACTTCGATGACGTTGGGATTTTCGAGGTTGCTCCAACGCACAATGTCACGCCAGTTTTGCCCAGTGTCCAGACCAATCCGGATCACCGTATCGCCGGGCCTGACCGTGTAATAGCCAGGCTTGCCGGCATTTTCAGCGCCAGGAAGCTGTCTGATGCTGCCGTTGTCAACCGCACCCACCCCAGGGCGTGACAGGCCCGTACTCCGGTCTTCAACGGGCACGCTGGTCAGCGGCCGGGATGAACAAGCGGCGCTGAGCACCACGCTGGTGACCAGCAGGCAGGCCCAGGCCAGGCCTCTGCTTGCCCATTTGCCACCAGAATAGTCACCCCATTTGCCAGCCCCTGCGCCAGCAGGGTGTGCAGACTTGGCGGGCTGTGCGGGTTGACGACCGGGCATATTGCACCCTGTGGTTTGGTTCATTTCTTTTCTCATCTGGCCGCGTTGTTGAAGCTTGAGCGGACTGAAAGGTCAGCACGTGCCCGATTTTAAGGGTACAAAATGCACGGCTTCAAGAATGGTCTTTTGAATCCCCAGCGGGGTCTTGTCAACCACCACCAGGGCCTGCATGCCGCTGGCAGTTTGCAGCGGCGCTACCAGGCGCCCACCCATCGCCAGTTGCTCCACCCAGGCCTGGGGCAGGGCATCACCGCCGGCCGCAGCAATGATGGCCGCATAGGGAGCTCCTTTGGCATAGCCTAAAGTTCCATCGCCGAAAAGTAGATGCACATTGGGCAGACGAAACGGCCTGAGATTGGCTCTGGCTTTGTCGTGCAGACCGCGTAGCCGCTCCATGCTGTAGACCTCCTTGGCGAGCTGGCCGAGCAGTGCCGCCTGGTAGCCGCAACCCGTTCCGATCTCCAGCACGCGACCGAGCTTACCCAACTTGCCGGACGGACCGTTCATCAACAGCTCCAGCATGCGCGCCACCACATTGGGTTTGGAGATGGTTTGCCCCAAGCCGATCGGAAGACTGGTGTCTTCGTATGCCTGGTTGACCAATGCCGAGTCAACAAACCGGTGTCGTTCGATCAGGCCCATGGCCCGCAAAACATCGGCATCCACCACGCCCTGCGCCGCCAGTTTGGCAACCATGCGAGCCCGAAACGATTGAGAATCAAGTCCCACGCCGCTCGGCATCCGCTCCATCGAACTATTTTGATGCCAATTTAAAGGCTTAGCCATCGCGGAATGGTCGTTTATTGCTACTTTTTTAGGAGCACTTGAGACGCCACTCTCGCTGCCATTGGGTTTCAGCCGCAACGGAAAGCCGGGCCGACTGGACACCGGTGGCTTCATGCGTGCACCGTCGACCACGCTGCGGCAGCATTGGCCCAATAGGGCAAACGTTCATGATCAGTCAGGTCCACTTGCAGCGGCGTCAAGGACACATAGTTGTGCTTGGTGGCATGAAAGTCCGTGCCATCACCCTCGTCTTTTGCGGGACCTGCCCCGCCAATCCAGTACATCGTTTCACCGCGCGGACTGGTCTGGGTGATCACCCGCTCGGCCGCATGGCGACGACCCAATCGCACCACCTTGACGCCACGAATCTGCTCATCAGGCAAATTCGGGATATTGACGTTGAGCAGCCAGGGGGCTAAGGCTGGCGAGGCGCCATCAGCGACCCGTTCCAGGGACGGCATCAGGTGCAAGACCATCTCCCGGGCGCGCCGGGCTGCGGCGTCGATGTAGGTCCATCCCTTTTCTGTTTGTGAAAAAGCCATCGCCGGAATGCCAAATAAATAGCCCTCCATGGCGGCGCCCACTGTGCCCGAGTAGATCGTGTCGTCACCCATGTTGGCGCCGTTGTTGATGCCGGAAACCACCAAATCGGGCCGGTAGCCCAGCAGACCCGTGAGTGCAATATGCACGCAATCGGCGGGCGTGCCATTGATGTAGCGAAACCCGTTGGCTGCCGTCTGCACATACATCGGCGAATGCAGGGTCAGGGCATTGGACTTGGCGCTGTTGTTTTGCTCAGGCGCAACGACTTCAACGTCCGCAATATCCTTCAGGGCTTCATACAAAGCCACGATACCGGTAGCCTGGTAGCCATCATCATTGCAGATCAGGATTTTCATGGCTGGATTCTAGGTGAGATGGGCTAGCGAGCACCCAAGCTGCCTATGATGCAGGGACAAGTGATCAACCCATCCGCAACGGAGAAACCCATGCATGCCTGGCTATGCGAAAACCCCATCGGCGTCGACGCCCTAAGCTGGCAAGAACTGCCCACGCCGGTACCCCAGGCCGGGCAAGTGCTGGTCGAGATCAAGGCTGCCAGCCTGAACTTTCCGGATCTGTTAATTGTTCAAAACAAATACCAGATCAAGCCCGCCCTGCCCTTTGTACCCGGGGCGGAATACGCCGGCGTGGTTCGGGCGATCGGGCCGGATGTGACCCATTTGGTCGTGGGCCAACCCATCGCTTGTTTGTCGGGCACCGGCGGGTTCGGCACCCACACCCTTGCACCGGCCGACCTCAGCTTGCCACAGCCCGGTAGTTTTCCGTTTGTCGATGCGGCAGCATTCACCATGATTTACGCCACCTCGCACCACGCGCTGATGGACCGGGCGCAGCTCCAACCCGGCGAAACCGTATTGGTGCTGGGGGCAGCCGGCGGGGTGGGTAGCGCGGCGATACAAATCGCCAAGGCTGCCGGCGCACGGGTGATTGCCGCAGCGTCTACCGACGAGAAATGCGCCCTGTGCGCATCGATAGGAGCCGACGCCACCATCAACTACAG
>JANMBW010000056.1:0-2504 GCA_031360565.1 Polaromonas sp. | reverse complement strand
CGGCAGCGCCCTGTCGGCTATTGTCGTGTTCGGCATGTTCATCAATGCGGCCGAAACGCAAGAGCGCTACGACAGTCCTCAGCTGCTGTGGGGCGCAGCCGTGGTCATGATTTACTGGACCGCCGGGTTATGGATTAAGACGGTGCGGGGTGAAATGCACGATGACCCCATTGTCTATTCGCTGACCAACACCAACAGCCTGGTCTGTATCGCCACCATGGTTGGCATCACGGTCGTCGCGCAGTTTTTCCACATGGGGTGGCTATGAAAATTTTTTTGCTGGCCCTTGCCAGCATCGTGATGTCTGTGGCTGCGCAGTTCTCGCTCAAAGCCGGTATGACAGAACTCAAGGGCCCCCTACCGGCCGGGGGCCTGGTGCAGGGGTTTTTGGCCTTCGCGAGCAATCGGTTTTTAATACTCGGCTTCGTGCTGTATGGCTTGGGCGCACTGGTCTGGCTGTCAGTGCTGGCCCGTTGGGATGTCAGCAAAGCCTACCCGATCGTAGGTCTCGGGTTTTTGCTGTCGGCTGCAGTCGGCTTCGCTCTCGGGGAACCGGTGACGCTGTTCAGGCTGCTCGGCATTCTGCTTATTGTCTCCGGGGTGCTGATAGTCGCGATGTCGTAAGCAACGCGGTCACGAGAGCCAGGGCTTTGCCTGCGCTCAGGACGGCTTGGCTAGGCCAAGCTTTTCCACGAGGGCTTTTTCGCGCACCAGCGTTTCCTTTGCAAACTTGAGGTAGTTGGCCGAGCTCATGTACAGCGGCACCATGTCATACCGGGCCAGCGCCGCCTTGTAACTGTCCTGCTCCATCGCCTGCTTGAAGGCGTCATGCAAACGCTTGACGACAGCAGGCGGCGTGTCCCGCGGTGCCGCAAGTCCAAACGGTGAGTTTTGCACCGTCTCCAAGCCCAGTTCTTTCAGCGTGGGCGCGTCCGGGAACTTGGCAAGTCGCTCCGCGCCCCAGGTATTAAGCACCCGCAGTTTGCCCGCTTCGACCTGCGGCGCAAAGCCGGTGGAATCGGCCGCTGCCATGATGTTGCCGCCCAAAATCGACTGCATCAAATCCGCGCTGCCCTTGTACGGGACATGCAGCAGTTCTATACCCAGTTTTTGGGCAATCAACTCCATCGTCAGGTGCGGACTGGTCAGGGTGCCGGTTGAACCGTAGCTCAGTTTGCCGGGGTTGGCCTTGGCCCAACCGACAAAGTGCGTCCAGGTTTTCAATGGCGAGTCGGCCGGTACGACCAATCCAAATGCGTAGCCTGAGACGTTGAGCACATAGGCCAGGTCCTTGATGGGATCCCAGCTGATTTTGGGGGTGTAGGGCAGACGAAACACGCCCAGCGGAATCTGCGCGAGCGTGTAACCGTCAGCGGGAGAACTTTGCAGCGTTTGCGCCGGCAGCGTGCCACCCGCACCCGGCTTGTTTTCGACCACCACGGGCTGGCCGAGAATTTTTGACGCGTTATCGGCCAGCGCGCGCATGGTGATGTCCGTCGGCCCCCCAGCTGGGAAAGCGATGATCAGTTTGATAGGCTTGAACGGAAAGCTGCTCTGCCCCCAAGCCTGACGGCCCAGTGCCGGGCTAGCCAGCACGGCGACAGTTTTGATGAGATGGCGACGCAGCATGAATGCTCCCAAAATAGGTGTTGGCTCCCGATCATCATGCGTCAAACCTGCACCTTCCACATCAGGGGAACACCTGAAGAGGGGTCGCCCCAAAATCCGCTCAATTTTGAGGCTTTCCAGCCCCTAGCTCACCTATTTAGGACCTGTTTAGCTATTATTTTAATAGCGAAAAAAGACTTCATACCCGCGCCAGCACACCCCGCAGCGCATTGCCGGTGTGGGTCCCGAGCTGAACCACGGTTTCGGGCGGGGCGGCGGCCACCACACTGCCGCCTGCATTGCCGCCGTCTGGCCCGAGGTCAATCACCCAGTCGGCTTCGGCAATCACGTCGAGGTCATGCTCGATCACCACCACGCTGTGACCACCATTGACCAGGCGGTGCAGCACGTGAATCAGCTTTTCTACATCGGCCATGTGCAGGCCCACCGTGGGTTCATCCAGCACATACAGGGTGTGTGGCGCCTTCTGGCCACGACGGGTAATGTCGTCGCGGACTTTGCTTAACTCAGTCACCAGCTTGATGCGCTGGGCTTCGCCGCCGCTCAATGTCGGCGACGGTTGACCCAGCGTGAGGTAGCCCAGCCCCACGTCCTTGAGCAGTTGCAGCGGATGGCCGATGCTGGGCATGGAGGCGAAAAAGACTACTGCTTCATCCACCTCCATCTTGAGCACGTCGCCAATGCTTTTGCCGCGCCAGGTCACTGCCAGGGTTTCAGGATTGAAGCGTGCACCGTGGCAGGTCTCGCACAACACTTTGACATCCGGCAGAAAACTCATCCCTATGGTGCGCACGCCTGCGCCTTCACAAGTCGGGCAGCGGCCTTCGCCGGTGTTGAAGCTGAAGCGCCCGGCGGCGTAGCCACGGGCCCTTGCC
>JANMBW010000507.1:0-5728 GCA_031360565.1 Polaromonas sp. | reverse complement strand
CCACGATTTGTCTGCGCAACCTGCTATGAAATTCATAGTAGCCGGGCTGCTGCTCGCGGTGCTGGTAGAGTTCGGTCTGTCGCCGCGCATCGTCAACGCCCGCGCTGAAGGCGGCAACTTGAAGCTCTGGCACGGCCTGGGGAGCGCCATGTACCTGGGGCAGTGGTTATGCGCCGGATGGAGCCTCTGGCTGCTTAGCCGTCCGGCGAAGTCTCCGCCCGATTAGCCGACCGGCCTGGGTTTTTCGGCAGCCTGCAGCGTGTTGACCAGCAGCATGGTGATGGTCATCGGGCCAACGCCGCCGGGAACCGGTGTGATGTAGCCAGCGACTTCCTTGACCGCATCAAAGTCCACATCGCCGCACAGCTTGCCTTCGTCGTTGCGGTTCATGCCCACATCGATCACGACTGCACCCGGCTTGACCATCTCTGCCGTCAAAAGATTGCGCTTGCCGACTGCCGCCACAACCACATCGGCCTGCAGCGTCAGGGCTTTCAAATCTGGGGTGGCGCTGTGGCATACGGTGACCGTAGCGTCTTTTTGCAGCAGCATCAACGCCATCGGTTTGCCCACAATGTTGCTTCGCCCAATCACCACCGCATGCTTGCCGCGCAGGTCATAGCCTTTGCCACCATTCAGACTTTCCAGCATCTTCATGCAACCATAGGGCGTGCAGGGCCAGAAACCGGGCTGCCCAACCATCAGCGCGCCGGCGCTGGCGACGTGAAAGCCGTCCACGTCTTTTTCGGGCGAGATGGCTTCAATCACTTTTTGCGCATCGATGTGGGCGGGCAGTGGCAGCTGCACCAGAATGCCGTGAATCGCCGGATCACGGTTCAGGGCGACTACGCGCGCCAGCAACTCGGCTTCGCTCAGATTAGCGGGGTATTTTTCCAGGATGGAATGCAGTCCGTTGTCTTCACAAGCTTTGACTTTGTTGCGGACATACACCTGACTGGCTGGGTTTTCGCCGACCAGCACCACCGCCAGGCCAGGGGTGATGCCGCGTGCGGCCAGCGCGGCCGCCCGTTTGGCGACATCAGCCCGAAGTTGTCTGGAAAGAGCATTGCCATCGATCAGTTGTGCGGTCATGTTTTTTACAAGTAAAAACGCCCGCCAGTCAATCTACTGCGGGCGTGGGTTGCTACAAACAAGTTAGCAACTGAAAACGAGTTGTCAGCTTTTGGAGGAGTTTGAACCCAGAGCAATCTTGAGCAAGTCGGCCACCGTGTTGGCATTGAGTTTTTCCATGATGTTGGCGCGATGCGCCTCCACCGTCTTGATGCTGATGCCCAGGTCATCGGCGATCTGCTTGTTGAGCCGGCCCGCCACAATCCGCTCAAGCACCTGACGCTCGCGGGAGGTCAGCTTGGCAAGCAGCGCGTCCCGGCTGGCAGACTGCTGGTGGCCGGCAAAGGCCTCCTTGGCTTCCTCCAGCATGCGTTCGACCAGCGTGACCAGCGCCTCTTCCTGAAACGGTTTTTGAATGAAGTCCATCGCCCCTTTTTTCATGGTGTTCACCGCCATCGGCACATCGCCGTGCCCGGTGATGAAGACGATGGGCAAGGGCGACTTCCGCTCGACCAGCCGGTCCTGAAGATCAAGACCCGTCATACCGCCCATGCGGATGTCCACAATCAGGCACGCCACTTCGCGCGCGTCGTAGCGGCTTAAAAAGGTCTCGGCTGAGTCGAAGCAACGCACCCGGTAGTCCTTGCCCTCAAGCAGCCACTGCAGTGAATCACGCACGCCCTCGTCGTCATCCACCACGTAAACGGTACCTTTTTTGGGGATCAAGGTCATGCGAAACTTTCCTTCATGGTGTTTGGAGTGCGGTTTTGGCGCTTGGTTCATCAACCGCCATCTGCTCGTATCTGTCAGGGATTTGCTACGCTATCTATAGCTGATACCGCCGGTAGGATCAAGGGTTTTACTGGAATCCAGAAGGTAAACCGGCATCCCACCACTGTGCTTCCATTGTAGAGGTTCTCGGCCTCCATCCTGCCCTGGTGCGACTCCACAATGCTGCGGCACAGTTTCAGTCCAATCCCCATGCCTTCTGCCTTGGTCGAATAGAAGGCCTCAAACAGCCGGCCCATCACCTCGGGCGACATGCCGCGGCCAGAATCGAGCACTGAAAATTCGACGGCATCTTGATCCTCGATGATCCGGGGTACCACGCGCAGTTCAACACTGCGCCGGGGTGTGGCCAGGTGGGCCTGCTCGATCGACTCGGCCGCGTTTTTGATCAGGTTGATCAGCACCTGTTCGATCAGGATGGGATCGACCATGATTTGCGGCAGCCGGGCGGCAATGTAATGGCTCAGGCGCACGTTGTGACGCCGCAGTTCAATGTCGGCCAGTTCCATGGCGTTGCTGACCAAAGTGGCCACGTCCGCGAGTGAGCGGTTGGGCTCGCTGCGTTTGACGAAGGTGCGAATGCGATGAATGATCTGACCGGCACGATGGGCCTGTCTCGCGGTTTTTTCGAGCGCGCCCAGGAGCTCTTCGGTGCTGATTTTTTCGGCCTTGATGCGCGACACCATGCCATTGCAATAGTTGTTGATCGCAGTCAACGGCTGGTTCAGTTCATGCGCCACGCTGGACGCCATTTCGCCCATGGTGATGAGGTGACCGGCGCTTTGGGCGCGTTCATTTTGCCGGGCGGCCTGCTCCTCAGCGAGGCGCCGCGGTGTGATGTCGGTGGCAATCACCATCTGCGCCAGTCGTCCGTCGACCCAGGTCAGGTAACGCGAACGCACCTCCAGCCATCTCGATAATTCCGGAACAAAAATTTCTGCGTTTTCGGCCAGCGCTGCGGTCAGCCGGTCGGTCGGGAAACCCGCCATGCCATCAACCGCGTCGAGTGAATCGTCGACTGGCACAGTGGCCGGTACACCCGCCTGGGCAATCAGGTTCATGTGTCCCACCACATCACCACCGAACCAGGAACGGTAGAGCCGGTTGGCAAACAGCAGCTCCCTGCTGCCCAGCGGTGCGACTGAAACCGCGGCGTCCAGACCCTCCAGGACGGTGGTAAAGCGTTCATAAGAAGCTGAGAGCTCGTTGCGTATGCGCTTGGGCTCGGTGATGTCGGTCATTGACGCCATCCAGCCGGTCTGCTGACCGCGGGGGTCCACCAATGGCGAGACATACAGGCGGGCGTCGAAAATATGGCCGTCCTTGCGTTTGATCCGGACTTCAAAACCACCGGGTGGTGCCCGACCGGCCAACTCGTCTTCGAGCCGCGCCATCAAGGTGCTGGTATCCGCCTCGGGCCAGTGCGGGAAGGGCGGTTGGGTTCCAACCAGTTCTGATTCGGAAAACCCGGTCATCTGGCAGAACGCCGGATTGACGTAAGTGATGCGGCCCTTCAAATCGAGCGCACGCATGCCGGTCAACATGGAGTTTTCCATCGCACGACGGAAGTTGGTCTCTGTGATCAGCGCCTGCTGGGTCAGCACCCTGCGCCGGGTATGCCGCCACGTGCCGAGCAGCATCCAGACGGTCAGCACGCTCAGGGCGCTGACCAGCCAGAAAAAACCACTGCCCACCACACCCAGCGAAGCCCGGTAACCTTGTGCCCGAATCAACAGGCCATTGCCAACCGGCGAGACAGGAATCTCATATTCGGCTGCGTTTTCTGACCAGGGCCACAGCTTGGCTGCAGCATTTCGCGGTGGCGGCAGGTTACCCGCCAGCACCCGCTTTTTGTCATCCACCAAGGCCACCGCGTATTTGGCGCTGACTTCTGTCGGCACCCCAAAGCGGAGTAATCCGTCGATCGAGTATTCCCCCATGATGACGCCGCCAAATTTTCCCTGCTCATCCAGCGGTACCAAAATCTGCAGGGTAGGGATGTTGTAATCGCTGTTGTCTGCGGGGTTCAAAGGACGCGAGTAAACCGGCTGCCTCAGGTCGCGGGCCAGGTCATAGGTGCCATCGGTTTCGCCCGCTTTCAGAATTGAACCGACGCTGCGGAACTGACTGGCCGTTGCACTCGCCGAGGCGTAAGCGACCGTGACGCGGCGCTTCGCATCGAGCCAGGTCACCGCCATCAGTTCGGGGTATTGGTTGACCAGCAATTCGGCTTGACTGATGAACTCCTCAGCATCCACTTCCTTGTTGGACACGTCGCGGCCGATACGCATCAGCTGTTCCTGGCGCTCCAGCAGGCGCAGCCGAAGTCGCTGCTGTGCGTATTCGACATCGCGCTTAAGAGCCTGTTGCTCGCGGTCAATCTCTTCAATTCTCAGGTAGCCAAACGCCGCAATCACCGCTGCCAGAAACAAGATGACCGCCAGCAGAGGGCCTAGCGTGACAAAGCGGTCTTGCCGCGCTGGCGATTGTCTGCGCCACCAGTGGTGCCAGCGGGCAGTGGGCTCGGGGCTGGCCGCCGGGACGGCAGAATAGGGGGCAGGTTGGTCCATGGACGCCATCCAGTTTACGGGAGATGGCCAGTGAAAACTCGGGGAGGCGTTTCATTGCTGCGCGATTGGGGCTGGGGACGACCAAGTACCACCAGCCAACGGCTACTTAAAGTCACTCTCCGACATAAATTTGCATTGTGAAATCGGGAAGCACTATTTAAAATTTTTTAAATATTATGAGAAACTTCGTAACGCAAGTAAATTCGGGTTGTCGCTGGTTACCGTCTCAATAGCGTGTGCTGCAATGCATGCGCGACGGCGCGATGGCAGTGCTCTAATGAACAACCCAAGACAAGCATAAGCAGGAGACAAGAGATGGCCGCAAATCCGAGCGACATGGCTGGCAACGGTGCCAACAGTGCACTTGACAAGGACGCGCTAGAAACCCGGGAGTGGATGGACGCCTTGTCGGCTGTCATCGACAGCGATGGACCGGAGCGTGCGCACTTTCTGCTCGAGCAATTGCTGGAACATGCGCGCCAGAAAAGCATAGACATGCCGTTTTCGGCCAACACCGGCTATGTCAACACCATTGAGCCCGACCAGGAAGAGCGCTCTCCGGGCAACCTTGAAATTGAAGAACGCCTGCGCGCTTACATGCGCTGGAACGCAATGGCGATGGTCGTCAAGGCTAACCGCCTGCATCCGGCTGATGGTGGCGACCTCGGTGGGCACATCGGCTCGTTCGCTTCGTTGGCTAGTCTGTTTGGCGCCGGTTTTAACCACTTCTGGCATGCCGAAAGCAACGAGCCGGGCAAGGAGCACGGCGGCGACTGCCTGTACATCCAGGGACATGTTTCGCCCGGCGTGTATGCCCGCGCCTATCTGGAAGGCCGGTTAACCGAAGAACAACTGCTCAATTTCCGTCAGGAAGTCGATGGCAAGGGGCTGTCAAGTTACCCCCACCCCAAGCTGATGCCCGAGTTCTGGCAGTTCCCCACCGTGTCCATGGGGCTGGGGCCGCTCATGGCGATCTACCAGGCGCGATTCCTCAAGTATCTGCACGCTCGTGGCATTGCGAATACCGAAAATCGCAAGGTCTGGGTATTTTGCGGCGACGGAGAGATGGACGAAGTCGAATCCATGGGCGCGATCGGCCTGGCCGCCCGAGAAAAGCTCGACAACCTCGTGTTTGTAATCAACTGCAATTTGCAACGCCTGGACGGCCCTGTGCGCGGCAACGGCAAGATTGTGCAGGAGCTCGAGGGCGAGTTCCGCGGCTCGGGGTGGAACGTCATCAAGCTTTTGTGGGGCAGCAACTGGGATCCGCTGCTGGCGCGCGACAAGGACGGCGCCCT
>JANMBW010000146.1:0-3455 GCA_031360565.1 Polaromonas sp. | reverse complement strand
TGTAGTTCAACGACATGGTTGGCCAGGCTGTAGTGGGGGCCACTGCGTTTGACTTCCCGCCTTTGAATGAGCAGCTCGAGCAAAGCGTCAAACAACGGGGCAAAAGGCCGCTCTTTGACTTGTCGATGCATCTGGTCCCGTGTCAGCCCCGGGCTGTCGGGCGACTTGGCGTGGAAGCGCTTGAGGACTTCCAGCGCTGAAGAAGTGAAGCTTTGCAACTGCTCTGGCGCAAATGCGAATTGCGCTCCTGCCGTCGCCAGCGTTTGATGTGGGATCGCCGCCAAGATGTTGGTCGACAGTCCGGTTTGCAGGTTGCGTTGGTAGAAAAATTTATCCAGATCCACGCCCCCTGGCAGGTGCAAGGCCAGCGCAGCGGTGAGCGCTAAAGACGGGTCGGTGTTGTCAAGAGCACGTAACCAGGCGACCCGCTGTGGCTTTTTGCGTCGGGCTGGCATTGCAAGGGCGTCGATGATTGCGCCGCCGCCTACCGTGCGTTGGCTGGATGCGTCACGCAGTACAAATCGGTCCCCCTGCAAGGCTGCGATGGGACGATCCAGCTCCAGTTGAATCAGACCTTCGGCACCGGGCTGCAGGGCGCCGCCTTCCAGCAACAGCACGCGGGCCAACACGTCCTCGGCGCCAATGTGCAAATGGACCGCTGACCACTGCGACAGCCCGACGGATTCACTGGCGAGCAGGCGCAAGCGCCCATCCAGGCGATTGGTGGGCATGTGAAGGGAAGATGTCAGTAACCAGTCCCCACGATTTACCTCCGATCTTTCCACTCCGGCTAGGTTGACCGCCAGGCGTTGACCGGCATGGCCAGTTTCAGCTTTTTGATTTTGCGCGTAGATGCCGCGCACGCGCACCTCTTTGCCGCTGGGTGAAAGCGTCAGGTGGTCACCCACACGTACCTCGCCTGAGAAACAACCACCGGTTACCACTGTGCCTGCGCCGGCGAGTGAAAAACTTCGGTCGATCGACAAGCGGAAATTCGCATTTAAGCTGGCGGGATTCTTGACGGCTGCGGCTTGCGCAGATTCAAGGTGCGCTTTCAATTCAGGCAAGCCCTCACCAGTGACCGACGACACCCGGAATATCGGCGCTTGGGCAAGGCGGGTGGCCCGCAACATCGCTGTGATCTCATTACAGGCGGCGTCAACGCGGCTAGGCTCAACCAAATCGCATTTCGTCAAGGCCACCACGCCTTGTGTCAAACCCAGCAAGTCCAAGATCGCTAAGTGTTCCAGCGTTTGGGGCATGGGGCCATCGTCAGCGGCGATTGCCAGCAAAACGTAGTCAATGGCAGTAGCACCGGCAAGCATGTTACGAACCAGGCGTTCGTGCCCTGGTACATCAACGAAACCGATGGACTGGCGGCTGCCGCTTGACAAATAAGCGAAGCCGAGGTCAACAGTGATGCCGCGCTCTTTTTCCTCTTTGAGCCTGTCGGTATCCACACCCGTGAGCGCCTTGACCAGTGATGTTTTGCCGTGGTCAATATGTCCGGCAGTTCCAATGATCATGAGACTTTCCTATGACTGAATTGCTATAGAATTTGGCTAGGGTAAACGACAGGTATTGTCGAGCTATGCAGTAGCTAACATAGCTTGTGCTGTTTAGATTTTGTCTGCGCTTGGGCCGATCCCTCGCAGTACTTTTAGGAGATTGGATCATGAAAGCAGATAGCGAAACCGTAAAGCGGCGCACCTGGCTGGGTGGCCTTGCGTCCGTTGGCGCCCTCGTGGCGGGTTCGATTGCAGTCGCCCAGCGCAGTCCCGTGACTGCGGCCATTGCCAATGCCGATACAGCGGCCCCCATTGCAGAGCCAGGCACTGGCTACCAACTCACCGAGCACGTCAAGCGTTATTACGCTACGGCGCGGGTTTAGATTTCACTCAGGAGGCATCATGTTGTTGACTCGAAAGTCAGCCAGACCCGTAGCGGCGTCGCCGCACCGGGGGCTGGTGGATGGTTTGGCGCGGGGGCTTTCCCGTTCCATGCCGACGATGGACAGGCGCAGGTTTTTGCGCAATTCCGGGCTTGGTGTGGGGGCGGGTTTAGCTATTTCCCAGCTCACTTTGGTTCGTAAAGCCGGGGCCGCTGATCCAGCGTCTTCAGGCGCTACTAAGGTTGAAGTCAAACGGACAATTTGCACCCATTGCTCGGTGGGTTGTGCCATTGATGCCGTGGTTGAAAACGGCGTCTGGGTACGGCAAGAGCCGGTGTTTGATTCCCCTATCAACATGGGTGCCCACTGCGCCAAAGGTGCGGCGGTACGTGAAAACAGCGGGGGTGAATTCCGGCTGCGTTACCCCATGAAGCTGGTGGATGGCAAATACCAACGTATTTCGTGGGACAAGGCGCTCGAAGAAATTAGCGCCAAGATGCTGGAGCTTCGCAAGGCCAGCGGACCAGATTCGATCTTTGTGATCGGGTCGTGCAAACACAACAACGAACAGGGCTTTCTGCTGCGCAAGTGGATGAGCATGTGGGGCAGTAATAACTGCGACCATCAGGCACGAATATGTCACTCCACTACAGTCGCCGGTGTGGCGAATACGTGGGGATACGGTGCGATGACCAACTCGTACAACGACATGCAGAATACGAAAGCTGCGTTGTACATCGGCTCGAATGCAGCCGAAGCACATCCAGTGTCGTTGATGCATATGTTGCACGCGAAGGAAAAGGGTGCAAAAATGATTGTGGTGGACCCCCGGTTCACCCGCACGGCGGCCAAGGCCGACCAATATGTGCGAATTCGATCAGGATCTGACATTCCATTCCTGTTTGGCGTGATGTGGCACGTCTTCAAGAACGGATGGGAGGACAAAAAATACATCGAAGACCGCGTTTGGGGCATGGATAAAGTGCGCGACGACGTGTTGGCCAAGTGGACGCCAGATAAGGTGTTGGAGGCCAGCGGCGTCGATGAAGCCACCTGCTTTAATGTGGCCAAGACCATGGCCGAGAACCGCCCCAGCACGCTGGTGTGGTGCGTGGGCCATACCCAGCACACCATCGGCAACGCCATGGTGCGGGCCTCGTGTTTGCTGCAACTGGCCTTTGGCAACATCGGCAAGAGCGGTGGCGGGGCCAATATTTTCCGTGGGCACGACAATGTGCAGGGCATCACTGACATCGGTTGCAACCCGGATTCTCTACCTGGTTATTACGGCCTTGCTGAAGGCGCTTTCCGTCATTACGCCACCAATTGGGGTGTTGACTTTGAGTGGATCAAAGGCCGTTACGCGCCCGGCATGATGACCAAGCCCGGCATGACCGTATCACGCTGGGTGGACGGCGTGCTGGAGAAAAACGAGCTCATCGACCAAGACAGCAACCTGCGTGGTTTGTTCTATTGGGGCCATGCGCCCAATTCGCAAACCCGCGGAGTGGAAATGAAAACTGCCCTGGACAAGCTCGACTTGCTGGTGGTAGTGGATCCTTTC
>JANMBW010000449.1:0-6234 GCA_031360565.1 Polaromonas sp. | reverse complement strand
CTGGTTGTCGGCCTTGCCCTGCGGCAGGCTGATGGGCAGTGTGTAGTCGAGTGGCTTGGTCTGGAAGAACAGGCTGCCACCCGCCTCGCGGTGACCAGTGGTGTCCAGCTTCAAGCCGTGGGTAATGTCCGCGTCCTTGGCCCCTGCCAGCGCGTCCAGCGTGCGACTGGTCTGACGCGCGTTGCGGGCTACCTCGGTCATGCCTTTTTTGTGCCCGTCGAGCTCTTCCAGCACGATCATGGGTAAAAAGATGTCGTGCTCTTCAAAGCGGAACAGGCACATCGGGTCGTGCATCAGGACATTGGTGTCCAGCACGAACAATTTAGCCGGACCAATATGCTTGGTCTTCTTGGGTTTGAGTGCAGGCTGGGCTGCTGGTGCTGCTAGGTCACTATCTTTTTTATAGCTGCTAGTGGCCGTTTTGAAAGGGCTAGCGGGCTGTTTTCCTCTCAAAAGAGGCAGCTGGTCGCTACCTCCTGGGGCATTTGCATCAAACAGGTCCAGCACCGGCGGTCTCTGTGAAACTTCAGCCACTTCTGATTTTCTGGCGACCTTGGCGGGCGAACGGGCAGGTGCATCCAGTGCGTCGGGCGAGAGCAGGGCGGCGCGTTTCGTAGGGGCGGGGGGCAAGGGCATAGTTTGAAAAACTTTTTAAAGGGGGTTCCAGAAGCAAAAAAGCCACCTTGGGGCCAAGGCGGCTTATTCTTTGAATGCAGTCACAAAACTCAATCGCATAGCTTCATTATGCACAAGCCGGATGCGCGGCCAATCTGCGCATGCGGGCGAGAGTCGATGCGCAGGTAGCGGCTTTCAAGCAGCCTTTTTCAGAGCCTTGACAGCTTTTAAAACGTCATCGACGTGGCCGGGGACTTTGAGGCCGCGCCATTCTTCTTTTAGCGTGCCATCTGGGCCGACCAGAAAGGTGCTGCGCTCAATGCCCTTGACCTTTTTGCCGTACATGATCTTGTTTTTGACCACGCCAAACATATGGCACATTTTTTCTTCGGTGTCGGCAATCAGTTCAAATGGCAGTTCCAGTTTGGACTTGAACTCGTCATGGGACTTCATGTTGTCACGCGACACGCCAAAAACTGTTGCGCCTGCTTTCACAAAGTCCTTGTAACGGTCCCGAAACTGCATCGCTTCGGTGGTGCAACCAGGGGTATTGTCTTTGGGGTAAAAATAGAGAACGACGACCTTGCCCATGTGGGACTGATTGGAGACCTTGACGCCGCTGGTGGCGTTCGCTTCAAATTCGGGGAGGAGTTTATTGACGACGACTGCCATACTGAGTAGACCCTGACGAAAATGGTTGTAACTAGCCGCGGCGCATGGCAAATCTCGACGGCAGACCCGGTCAGTCCGCGTGGTGCTACCAAATGCAACCGCATATTTTACCCTGAAAGATCCTCGCCAATTGGCGGTTCTTCAATCAGCAGCGCAGCAATTACACGCCGCCCTTCGCCGGCCAAAATGTTGTAAGTTCGGCATGCGGCCAGCGTGTCCATGGTTTCCACGCCGATGCGCTGGCTCATCAAGCCGCGCAGCAACTGCGGTGGCGCGAAACGCAAGCGGGCGCCGCTGCCAAAAATCACCAATTCAGGCTGGCTGGCCGCGAGCATGGCGAAGTGCGCTTCGGTCAGCAGCTCAAAGCGCGCGCAGTTCCATGGCACTTTCTCGCCGCGCGAGCCGATGATGATGCTGTGCTCGATTTTTTCGGCGATGCCGTTGTGGCCCAGGCCGACCCAGCCGGGGCCGTAGCCAAGGATGGACTGGACATCAAGTCGGTCAGGTTGGAGTTTCATGGGGTACCCGGAGGAGATCGGCTTGGCTTGCTGGCGACGCAGCGGGTCAAAACTGCTTTTTATGTGGTCAAATTATAGATTCCGCCTGAATTTTCACTGCATCGCTGCCGGCAGACGCGCCCAACGCGTCCGCACCACCACACCATGAAACAGATCAACAAGTCCATCAAGCTGGCCAACGTCTGCTACGACATCCGCGGACCCATCATGGACCGCGCCAGGCAGATGGAAGAAGAGGGCCACAAGGTCATCAAACTCAACATCGGCAACCTGGCCGTGTTTGGCTTTGACTCGCCGGAAGAAATCCAGCAAGACATGATCCGTAACTTGCCCAATTCAGCTGGTTATTCCGACAGCAAAGGCATTTTTGCAGCCCGCAAGGCCGTGATGCACGAGACGCAAAAGCAAGGCATCAAGGGCGTCACGCTGGACGATATTTACCTGGGCAATGGCGCCAGCGAACTGATCGTCATGGCCACCAACGGCCTGCTGAACGACGGCGACGAGTTGCTGCTTCCTGCACCAGATTACCCGCTGTGGACAGCTGCTGCCAGCTTGTCTGGCGGCACACCGGTGCATTACCTCTGTGATGAAGCCAATGGCTGGATGCCCAACCTGGCCGATATCCGGGCCAAGATCACGCCGGCTACGCGTGGCATTGTGGTGATCAACCCAAACAACCCGACCGGGGCGATGTATTCAGACGAGCTGCTTAAAGGCATCGTCGCGATCGCTCGTGAGCACGGCTTGGTGATCTTTGCCGATGAGGTGTACGACAAGGTGCTCTATGACGGGATCAAGCACACCGCTCTGGCCAGCCTGTCGCAGGATGTCTTGACGCTGACCTTCAACTCGCTGAGCAAGAGCTACCGCTCGTGTGGCTATCGAGCCGGCTGGATGGTGGTGTCCGGCGACAAAAAATGTGCGCGTGACTACATCGAGGGCCTCAACATGCTTTCGAACATGCGGCTGTGCGCCAACGTACCGGGTCAGTGGGCGATTCAAACCGCTCTGGGTGGTTACCAGAGTATTGATGACCTGGTTGGCGAAGGCGGGCGCCTGCGCCGGCAGCGCGATCTGGCTTATGAGTTGATCACCGCGATTCCCGGTGTCAGTTGCGTCAAACCCAGCGCGGCGCTGTATATGTTTCCCCGGCTGGACCCGGCTGTCTACCCGATCACCGACGATCGGCAGTTTTTTCTGGAACTGCTGGAAGAAACGCGGGTCATGCTGGTGCAGGGCACAGGTTTTAACTGGGCAACGCCGGACCACTTTCGGATTGTCTTTTTGCCGCATGAAGACGATTTGCGCGAAGCCATTGGCCGCATTGCCAAGTTTCTTGAAAACTACCGCAAAAACCGCGTCTAGCCCCCTACAGGTTTAGAGCGCCGCAGCGGCGAACCTGCTTTCCTTTATTCCATGCTCCCCGACGAGCCACCCGTTTTCGAGACTTCAGCGATCATGACACCAGCTAATCAAAAATCAATCCAGATAGGACTGTTGGGCCTGGGCACTGTCGGCAGCGGCGTGTTCAATGTCTTGCTGCGCAACCAGCGCGAGATCATGCGCCGGGCTGGGCGCAGCATCCACATCACCATGGTTGCCGATCTGGACACGGCACGTGCGCAGGCACTGGTGGGCGAGGGCGTACAGGTGGTGGCAGATGCCCGGGCGGTGATGGCCAATCCTGACATCGACATTGTGGTCGAGCTGATCGGCGGCTACGGTATTGCCAAACAGCTCGTGCTGGAGGCCATCGAAGCTGGCAAGCATGTGGTGACCGCCAACAAGGCCTTGCTGGCGGTCCACGGCACCGAGATTTTTGCGGCCGCCCAGCGCAAGGGTGTGATGGTGGCATTTGAAGCGGCCGTTGCCGGCGGTATCCCCATCATCAAGGCGCTGCGCGAGGGCCTAAGCGCCAACCACATTGAATGGATCGCCGGCATCATCAACGGCACCACCAATTTCATACTGTCCGAGATGCGCGACAAGGGCCTGGACTTTGACGTGGTGCTCAAGGAAGCGCAGCGTCTTGGCTATGCCGAGGCTGATCCGACTTTTGATATTGAAGGCGTGGATGCGGCACACAAGGCCGCGCTGATGTCGGCCATGGCCTTTGGCGTTCCGGTGCAGTTTGACAAGGCCTATGTGGAGGGCATTACCCGGCTCGGTGCCAAAGACATCAGCTATGCCGAGCAACTTGGTTATCGGATCAAGTTACTGGGGATCACCAAGAAAACAACTAAAGGTATCGAGCTGCGCGTGCATCCCAGCCTAGTGCCCGCCAAACGCCTGATTGCCAATGTCGAGGGCGCGATGAATGCCGTGATGGTGCATGGCGATGCGGTGGGCACCACGCTGTACTACGGCAAGGGCGCCGGCAGCGAACCCACGGCGAGTGCCGTGATCGCTGACCTGATCGACATTGCCCGCCTGCACACCGCGGACGCGGCGCAACGTGTGCCGTATCTGGCTTTTCAGCCAGAAGCCATGAGCGACACGCCGATTCTTGCCATGGGCGATGTGGTGACCAGCTATTACCTGCGCCTGAATGTGGCCGATGAAGCGGGCGTATTGGCCAACGTCACGGGCATATTGGCTTCCCTGCAGATCAGCATTGATGCCGTGCTGCAGCGCGAGGCCGATGAAGTGGGCGGTGAAGGCTCGACGCAGACTGATCTGATCATCCTTACCCACGATTGCGTGGAGTCCAAAATGAACCAAGCCCTGGCACAAATGCAGGCGCTAGCCACGGTGCTGGCCCCCATCATCCGCATCCGCAAAGAGGAACTGGCCTGATGCGCTACCTGTCCACGCGCGCTGATTCGACCCCACCCGCGGAGCGCAAACGATTTTGTGAAATCCTGCTCGAAGGTCTGGCGCCGGACGGTGGTTTGTATTTGCCCGAGCATTACCCGCAAGTCAGTGAGGCCACGCTGGCGCAATGGCGTGGCCTGCCTTACGACGAGCTGGCGTTTGAGGTGCTGTCGCTGTATATCGATGACATACCCGCAGCCGACCTGAAGGCGATCTGCAAAAAGACTTACACGCAGGAAGTCTTTGGCTCGCCCGAAATTGTCCCTTTGCGGCAGCTGGAATCCGGGCTGTATTTGCAGGCCCTGTCCAACGGCCCGACGCTGGCCTTCAAGGACATGGCCATGCAACTGCTAGGCAACTTGTTCGAGTATCAGCTGGCCCGCCGCGGTGAAGAACTCAACATCCTCGGTGCGACCAGCGGTGACACCGGCAGTGCGGCAGAATACGCGATGCGCGGTAAAAAAGGTGTGCGCGTTTTCATGACCTCGCCACAGGGCCGCATGAGCCCTTTCCAGCAGGCTCAAATGTTCAGCCTGCAAGACGAGAACATTCATAACATCGCCATCGAAGGCGTGTTTGATGATTGCCAGGACATCGTCAAGGCGGTGTCCAACGATCTGGATTTCAAGCGGCAATACAAGATCGGCACCGTCAACTCCATCAACTGGGCGCGTCTGGTGGCGCAGGTGGTGTATTACTTTGCGGGCTACTTTCAGGCTACTCAGACCAACAGCGAGAAAGTGAGTTTTGCCGTGCCGTCTGGCAATTTTGGCAATGTGTGTGCGGGACATGTGGCGCGCATGATGGGTTTGCCGATTGCGCAGCTGGTGGTCGCTACCAATGAAAACGATGTGCTGGACGAATTTTTTCGTACTGGCGTTTACCGCGTGCGCGCCAGCCTCGACACGCATGAAACTTCCAGTCCGTCCATGGATATTTCCAAGGCGTCTAACTTCGAGCGTTTTGTGTTCGATTTGCTGGGTCGGGACGGTGCCCAAACCAAAGGTTTGTTTCATGACCAGTTGGCAGCAGCCGGCAGTTTCGATTTGAGCGCTTCCAGCGCGTTTCAATCGATTCGGCAGCGCTACGGCTTTGTCAGCGGCAAGAGCACCCACGCCGACCGGCTGGCTACGATTCAAGATGTCTATGCCAAGAGCGGCAACATGATTGATACCCACACCGCTGATGGCGTGAAGGTGGCGCGTGAGTATGTGCAACCCGGGGTTCAGATGATCGTGCTGGAGACGGCGCTGGCGATCAAGTTTGCCGAAACCATCGAAGAAGCGCTGGGCCGTTTGCCGCCGCGTCCGGCCCGGTTCGAAGGCATTGAGGCACTGCCCAAGCGCGTCACACTGATGCCACCCGATGTCGCCCTGATCAAGCGCTATATTGCCGAAAATGTGCATTAAATCGGCCTATAGCCTGCTAATTGACTGCGTTCTCTGCTATTTAATAAATAGCAAACATGATTTCCTGAAAGCTGCTGAATGAATGTCGTCGGATTTGCCGGGTACTCCGGCTCGGGCAAAACAACGCTGGTGGAGCAGCTGATTCCGGCGCTCAAGCAACGCGGCTTGCGGGTATCGGTTGTCAAGCATGCCCACCACAGCTT
>JANMBW010000447.1:0-6213 GCA_031360565.1 Polaromonas sp. | reverse complement strand
TCAGCCACCATGGTGCCGACGCCGGTCTTGGTGAAAAACGCCGGAATACCCGCACCACCGGCGCGCAGCTTCTCAGCCAGTGTGCCCTGCGGAGTGAATTCCAGTTCCAGTTCACCAGCAAGGTACTGGCGCTCGAATTCCTTGTTTTCACCGACATAGCTGGCGATCATCTTTTTGATCTGCCGGGTTTCCAGTAACTTTCCCAGACCGAAACCGTCAACGCCGGCATTGTTCGAAATTACGGTCAAATTTTGCACGCCACTGTCTTTGACTGCCTCAATCAGCGCTTCGGGAATGCCGCACAGACCGAAGCCGCCGACAGCCATCAGCTGGCCGTCGCTGACGACTCCCTTGAGGGCCGCCGCGGCGGAGGGAAAAAGTTTTTTCACAAAAAATCTCCTGTTAATGCTGGGTGTTGCTGAGTCGTGCCGGGGAACGCCAGTCGTAAAGCGTTGCAATTATTCTGCCTGCAACGATACTACCTAATGCGTTACGTAGTTTTCCCTAAAGGTTAGCCCGATGTCGATGGCTCCATCAATGTTAGCGGACATCAATTACCAGCTCGCTTTTGACCTGGCGCCGGTGGGACTGGTGCTGTCGCGCAATCGCTCGATCGTGGACTGCAACCAGCATGTGTGCGAAATATTTGGCGTCTCGCGTGAGCAACTCATCGGCGAGTCTTTTCTTCTGATGTACCCCAGTGCAGTCGAATATGAACGCATAGGCGCACGCATGCTGCCCAGCCTCAACGCCAGCGGACTTTATGCAGACGATCGCATCATGAAACGGGTGGATGGGCGTCAGCGAGGGGAGACCTTTTGGTGCCATGTCACCGGACGCGCCCTGAACCGCGCTCTGCCCCATGAGTCGGGCATCTGGACTTTTGAAGACCTGAGCTGGGGCCGCCCGGTGACGGCCGAACTCACCGCGCGGGAGCGAGAAGTCGCCGCCTACCTGATGAGGGGTCTCACCTCCAAGGAGATCGGCCGCGCCCTGAGCATCAGTCACCGCACGGTGGAAATTTACCGTGCCCGCCTGATGCGCAAATACAAAGCCTCAACCACCGCCGACCTGGTCCATAAACTCATGGCAGGGTAAAGTCATGGTGTCACTATTTGCTATTATTGTTATAGCTGTAGAAGGCCATTTTACAGGCGCTAGAGCATAAATTAACTCATTAAAACCGCAAATCAGGCCGTTTTGGGGGCATCCACCACTTCAGCCGCACTGCGGTAAGCCTCTACTGCCGATGGCACGCCGCAATAAATGCTGGCGTGCAGCAATACTTCTGAAATTTCTTCGGCGGTTGCGCCGTTGTTCAGGGCACCGCGCACATGGCCTTTCAGCTCATGCTGCTTACCCAGCGCTGTCAACATCGCGACCGTGATCAGGCTGCGGGTTTTGAGGTCCAAGCCAGGCCGCTGCCACACGTCGCCCCACGCGTTACGGGTGATGTAGTGCTGCATGGGAAGGGTGAAATCAGTGGCCTTGTCGAAGGCATTGGCAACAAAATCATCACCCATGACCCGCTTGCGGGTGGCCAAGCCTTTGTCGAACTGGGAATCCATGAGGTCTCCTCAAAGAGCAAAAGCATAGCGTACGACCACCGCGTCAAATAACACTATCGAAGCCATTAGAAAGATTAGGTCGCCGTAGACATCCCGTTAATCTAAACTCAGTGTTGCGACTTTTTCGAACAACCCAAGGAGCGAAGCATGTCAACAGAAACCAAGTGCCCAGTCATGAAAGGTACTCTGCAGCCCCCGGTGGCCGGAGCCAGGACGAACGCCAGCTGGTGGCCCAACCAGCTGAATCTGAAGATTTTGGAGCAGCACTCCGAGCGCTCCAACCCTATGGGTAAAGATTTCAATTACGCCGAGGAATTCAAGAGCCTGGATCTGCATGCCGTGGTCAAGGACCTCCAGGCCTTGATGACCGACTCGCAGGACTGGTGGCCGGCTGACTATGGCCACTACGGACCGTTTTTCGTGCGGATGGCCTGGCACAGTGCAGGCACCTACCGCATTGCTGATGGCCGCGGTGGCGCAGGCTTCGGCACCCAGCGCTTTGCACCGCTTAACAGCTGGCCCGACAACGGCAACCTCGACAAGGCGCGCCGCCTGCTGTGGCCCATCAAACAAAAGTACGGGCGCAAGCTTTCCTGGGCTGACCTGATTGTGTTAACCGGCAACGTGGCCATGGAGACGATGGGTTTCAAGACCTACGGCTTCGCGGGCGGTCGTCAGGACGTCTGGGAACCAGGCGAAGACATTTACTGGGGCCCTGAAGACACCTGGCTTGGCAACGAGCGCTACTCGGGCGACCGGGAACTGGCTCAGCCGCTCGGTGCGGTTCAAATGGGTCTGATCTACGTCAACCCACAAGGTCCGGACGGCAATCCGGACCCTCTGGCCTCCGCGCGGGACATTCGCGAAACCTTCGCGCGCATGGCGATGGACGACTACGAAACCGTTGCGCTGACCGCCGGCGGACACACCTTCGGCAAATCCCACGGTGCGGCTTCCGAAGATCACAAGGGTCCAGAACCCGAGGGCGCCGACATCGCCGAACAAGGCTTTGGCTGGACCAGCAGTTTTGGCAGCGGCAAAGGGGTGCACACCATCACCAGCGGCATCGAGGGTGCATGGACCAACAACCCCACCAAGTGGGACATGGGCTATTTCGATAACCTGTTTGGTTACGAGTGGGAGCTGACCAAGAGTCCCGCCGGCGCGCACCAGTGGACGCCAAAGGATGCTTCGGCAGCCGGTACCGTGCCCGATGCGCACGACCCTAGCAGGCGCCACGCCCCGATGATGACCACAGCCGATATGGCGATGCGAGTGGATCCGGCATACGAGAAAATTTCCCGGCACTTCCACCAGAATCCGCAAGAGTTCGCAGACGCTTATGCCAAGGCCTGGTACAAGCTCACGCACCGCGACATGGGACCGGTTGCGCGCTACCTGGGTCCACTGGTGCCGAAAGATCAGCTGATCTGGCAAGACCCGGTGCCGTCGGTAGACCATGAACTGGTCACGGAGCAGGACATTGCAGGACTCAAAGCCACGCTTCTGGCCTCCGGCCTGTCGATCTCTGAACTGGTCAGCACGGCCTGGGCGTCGGCGGCGACTTTCCGCGGCAGCGACAAGCGCGGCGGTGCCAACGGTGCGCGTATTCGCCTGGCGCCCCAAAAGGACTGGGAAGTGAACCAGCCGGCGCAACTGGCGAAGGTGCTGAAGACCCTGGAAAAAATCCAGGCCGACTTCAACGGTGCCAAGGCGGGTAACAAGAAAGTCTCGCTGGCAGACCTGATCGTGCTGGGTGGCTGTGCAGCGGTTGAGGCAGCAGCCAAGAAGGGTGGGCATGATGTGACCGTTCCGTTCACGCCTGGTCGCACCGATGCCTCGCAGGAGCAGACCGATGTGCACTCGTTCGCTGTGCTGGAGCCATCAGCCGACGGCTTCCGCAATTTCATCAAGGCTGAGCACTCCAGGCCCGCAGCGGAGCTGCTGATCGATCGCGCCAACCTGATGACGCTGACTGCGCCCGAGATGGCGGTGTTGATCGGTAGCATGCGCGTTCTCAATGCCAACGTCGGCCACGCCAAGCACGGTGTGTTCACCAAGCGGCCAGAAACCCTGACCAACGACTTTTTTGTGAACCTGCTCGACATGGGCACCAAGTGGGAGAAGTCAGCGGCAGCAACGGGCGTGCTGGAAGGTCGCGATCGCGGATCGAACGAGTTGAAGTGGACAGGCACCGTTGTGGATCTGGTCTTCGGTTCGAACTCTCAGCTGCGCGCCGTCGCCGAAGTCTACGCATGCAGCGATGCGCAGCAGGTCTTCGTGCGCGACTTTGTCGCAGCCTGGACCAAGGTGATGAATCTGGACCGCTTCGACCTCGCGTGATGTGACAGCAGAGCCTTCACCTTCATCCAGGTAGGGCTCCTCAGCAGCACAGCCGCCACCCAGCCCCGGATCACTCCGGGCTGGCTGGCGGCTGTGCTGTTTTCGGCCCAAGGGATGAAGGGGTTTCAGGGTTAATCTCTTGCTTGCTCACCAGCTTTGACCAAATCGACCTTTACAGGAGCCCACCATGCCAGCCCCTCAAACACCTTTTGCTGACTCACCCCGCTACCCGGTACCCGACTTGTCCAGCCTGCCGGAAGACCTTCGCAGCCGCATTCTGGCGGTACAAGAAAAAGCTGGCTTTGTGCCCAATGTATTTTTGGGCTTGGCACGGCGTCCAGCCGAGTGGCGCGCGTTTTTCGCCTACCACGACGCGCTGATGTTGATTGAAGAGGGCTCCAACCCGACAGGTAGCCTGACCAAAGGCGAGCGCGAAATGATCGTCACCGCCACCAGCGCGGCCAATCATTGCCTGTACTGCGTCGTCGCCCATGGCGCAATCTTGCGGATCTACGAGAAAAAACCGCTGGTGGCCGACCAGATCGCCGTCAACTACCACAAGGCTGACATCAGCCCGCGCCAGCGCGCGATGCTGGACTTTGCGATGAAAATCTGCACCGCATCCCACACGGTAGAAGACGCCGACTTTGACGCTTTATCTGCGCAGGGTTTCGACAAGGAAGACGCCTGGGACATTGCCGCCATCACCGCATTTTTCGGGCTATCCAACCGCATGGCGAGCTTCAGCGGCATGCAGCCCAACCCGGAGTTTTATCTAATGGGTCGCATTCCCAAGCCCGCCAAAGCCGGTTAACTGCTCTGTTTTTTATAGCTGACAGTGACCACTTTTCCCTGGCCAGAGCCTTTTTTAGTGTCATAAATCTAGCGCTGGATGCGCAGCACCTTGCCGTCCACACTGTCGGTCAGCAGATACAACCAGCCGTCCGGGCCCTGACGAACATCGCGGATGCGCTGGTTGCGCGCAGCGTAAAGGCGTTCGCGGGAGACCACCGACTTGCCCTCGGCATCAAGTACCAGACGCCACAGCGCGGTACCTGCCAGAGCGCCAACAAACAAATTGCCTTTCCATTCCGCAATCCCGTCGCCGGTGTAAAAGGCCATTCCGCTGGGTGCGATGGACGATTTGGAGCCACCGGTCCAGGGCGATCCGTCCAGCGTTTCCCAGTAAGTCAGCGGCTGCTCGGTACCCGCCAGATTCGACGTACCCACAGGCGTGGTGGTGCCGTACTCCTGGCCATAACTCGCAAGTGGCCAGCCGTAATTGCCGCCAGCCAGGTTGCGATTGACCTCGTCGCCACCTTGCGGGCCATGGTCGCTGGTCCATAACTCACCGGTGGCAGGATGGCGGGCAGCACCCTGCACGTTGCGATGGCCATAGCTCCAGATACCCGCCTGCGCGCCCGCTGCGCTGAAGCCGGGATTGCCTGGCGCCGGCGCGCCATCGCTGGTGATGCGCATCACTTTGCCGTTCCCGCGTGTCAAGTCCTGCGCATAACCGCGCTGGGAACCGAGCTGGCGATCGCCGGTCGTGACCCACAAATAGCCCTTGTCATCAAACACCAGGCGGGAGCCGAAATGACCTGTACTTTGTACCTTGGGCGATTGCCGAAAGATGATCCGGACGTTGGTCAAAGCCAACGTGGCGAGGCTCAATTGCGCCTGCGCCACTGCGGTTCCACTGAGCGCGGCATTGGCCACATCTCGCTCGGCAAAGCTCAGGTAAATGCGCTGGTTGGAAGCAAAATCCGGGTCCAGTACGACATCGAGCAAGCCGCCCTGCCCGGCGTTTTCCACCACCGGCACGCCGGCTATCGGCATGGACGTTTTGCCATCGGCTGAAAGGAGCAGCAAACTGCCGCCGCGCTGCGTGATAAGCATCCGGCCATCTGGCAAAAAAGCCAGGCTCCAGGGATTGACCAAGCCTGTCGCAACTTCTTTGACCACCAGCGGTGCTGGGCTGGTCACGGGAACACCGGTTATCAGCGGCGCGGCTGTACCGGTCACGCCAATCGACAAGGAGCCGCCCCCGCCACCACATGCCCCAAGTGCAATGGAAACCATCACCGCCACGCCCGCGCTGACCCACAAAAACCTAGAAAGTGTGTTCATTGCTTTAGCCTTTTGCAGCGTCGTCGCTCCTGTCGCGGTGGGCCCACATCGTCGCAACAATGCCGCCAGCAAAAAATGACCCGGCGAGCCCCTGCAACCAAGTTGGTTTTTGACTATGCCACGCAAATGAATATGCCAAAGCGAAAAGGGTTTCCCCAACGATCAACTGGCC
>JANMBW010000531.1:0-3042 GCA_031360565.1 Polaromonas sp. | reverse complement strand
GCAAGGCGAGGGCAGCAACCCGCTGGACATGACCGGCGTGCATCCGGAAACTTACCCGGTCGTTGAGAAAATCATGCTGCATACCGGCAAGCCAGTCAGTGAGCTGATGGGCCGGGTGGATGTGCTGAAAACTCTTAAGCCCGAGCTGTTTGCCAACGAAAAATTTGGCGTGATCACGGTCAAGGACATTCTTGCCGAGCTGGAAAAGCCGGGCCGCGACCCGCGTCCCGATTTCAAGGTGGCGCGCCTGAGTGACGGCGTGGAAGACATCAAGGATTTGAAGGAAGGCATGACACTGGAAGGCACGGTCAGCAATGTGGCAGCGTTTGGCGCCTTCATTGACATCGGCGTGCACCAGGACGGTCTGGTGCATGTCAGCCAGTTGAGCCACAGCTTTACCACCGATGCGCGTGAGGTGGTCAAAACCGGTGACATCGTCAAGGTCCGCGTGACCGAGGTAGACGTCGCCCGCAAACGCATCGGTCTGACCATGAAGCTGGGCGATGCGCCTCTTCGTCGGGACGCACCGCGGGATAACCGCTTTGAAGGCGCCCGGCCGGCTCAGGGGCAGACCCGCGGCAGGCCTGAGCGTTTCAATGCCCATGCAAAACCGCAACCGCCCATGCCAGGCACCGCCATGGAATCGGCCTTCAGCAAGTTGGCAGCGCTTAAAAAATAGCTGCCGCGGTTAATTGAGTTTTTTAACCAGCACCTGACTCTTGCGGTCCCAGTTGTACTTGCGCTTGCGGGCTTCGGGCAACCAGTCCGGATCGACCTGTTCAAAGCCGCGTTTGATAAACCAGTGTCGGGCGCGTGTGGTCAATACAAAAATGCTTTGCAGGCCAGACGCGCGGGCGCGCTGCTCGACCCGCTTGAGAATTTTCTCGCCGTCGCCCTGACCCTGGCTCTGGGGCGACACCGTCAAAGCCGCCATCTCGGCGGTACGGGCTTCCGGGTAGGGGTAAAGCGCTGCGCAGGCAAAGATGACGCCGTCGTGCTCGATGATGGTGTACTGGTCTGCGTCACGCTCGATTTCAGTGGGGCTGCGCTTGACCAGGGTGCCGTCTTTTTCAAACGGCTCGATCAGCTGCAAGATCCCGCTAACGTCGTCTGCCGTGGCTTCGCGCAGGCTTTCGAGCTTTTCATCAATCACCATGGTGCCAATGCCGTCGTGCACATAGATTTCGAGCAGCAATGCACCGTCTACCGCAAACGGCAGGATGTGGCTGCGCTCGACGCCGGCCTTGCAGGCCTTGACGCAATGCTGGAGGTAAAAAGCGGTGTCTGCCGGGCTTTGCGCCGGCACCAGCGTGGCCAAAAGCTTTTCGGCTTCGGCCAGTGGCAGCTCGGTGTCGATAGGATTGTCATCCGACTCAGGCAGGTGCGGGTTGACGCGTATCCCCGGGGTCTCGGTCAGAAAAATCAGCTTGTCGGCTTGCAGTGCCATGGCCACCGAGGTGGCCACTTCTTCCATGCTGAGGTTGAAGGCTTCGCCCGTCGGTGAAAAACCAAAGGGCGACAGCAAGACCATGGCACCAAAGTCCAAGGTTCGGGTGATGCCCGCCACGTCTACTTTTCTCACCAGGCCAGAGTGCTGAAAATCCACGCCATCCATGATGCCGACCGGGCGCGCGGTCAGAAAGTTGCCCGAAATGACCCTGACGGTTGCGCCGGCCATGGGTGTATTGGGCAGCCCCTGGCTGAATGCGGCTTCAATTTCATAGCGCAGCTGTCCGGCTGCCTCTTGCGCGCAATCCAGCGCCACTTCATCGGTGATGCGTATACCGTGCGAGTAACGGGCCGCATGACCCTTGGCCTTGAGCTGTTCATTGACCTGCGGCCGGAACCCGTGCACCAGCACGATCTTGACGCCCATGCTCTGGATCAGCGCCAGGTCTTGTGCGATGTGGGGGAGTTTTCCGGCGGCAATCGCCTCTCCGGCAATGCCGACCACAAAGGTCTTGCCGCGATGGCTGTGGATGTAAGGCGCGACGGAGCGAAACCAGGGGACAAAAGTAAAATTGAAGACGGCAGACATGGGCACGCTTTCGGGGTCAAGTCAAAAAACAGCAGGGGCGGCAAGGGCGGGGAAAAGCTTGGACAACCCGAAAGCCGGAACGCGGAAAACGAGTGTAAGGCACGCGGCGGCGGGGCTGATGGCAGGATAATTGGAGCGTCCGCTGTGTCTGAACACACGCATCGCCCTCCATCGTTTTTAAGCCTGGTTATCTTTGTCGACCCCTGTCCCATCCCTTCCTTCAGCGCCCAGGCTGGTCATTGATTTTCCTGAAACGCTGCCGGTTTCCGGCAAGCGCGATGAGATCACCGCCGCGATCGCCGCCCACCAGGTAGTTATCGTCTGCGGTGAAACCGGCTCCGGGAAAACCACGCAGCTGCCCAAAATCGCCCTCAGCATGGGGCGCGGCAAACTGAACTACGCGCCCGGCCAGCGGGCCAAGCTGATTGGCCACACCCAGCCGCGCCGTATCGCGGCGAGCAGCGTAGCCAAACGCATTGCCGAGGAACTGAAAACGCCGCTTGGCGAGGTGGTGGGCTTTAAGGTGCGCTTTCAGGACCGCCTGAGCCGCGATGCATCGGTCAAGCTGATGACCGACGGCATTTTGCTGGCCGAAACCCAGACCGACCCGCTGCTGAATGCCTACGACACCATCATCATTGACGAGGCGCACGAGCGCAGCCTGAACATTGACTTTCTGCTCGGTTACCTGCGGCAATTGCTGCCGCGCCGGCCTGACCTGAAAGTCATCATCACCTCGGCGACCATTGATGCGAAGCGGTTTGCGGACTATTTCGCCACCATTCCAAGCGCGCCGCCGCCGGGCCGCCCCAAGGCAAGCGGCGCCCCCCCGGGGGGCAGCGACGACGCGAAGCGCGGAGCGTGGGGGCACCCCGTTCCTTCACCCGTCATCATGGTGTCGGGCCGAATGTTTCCGGACGAGCAGCGCTACCGGCCCTTTGAAGAGTCACGCGACTATGACCTCAACGACGCGATTGCCGATGCAGTCGATGAGCTCTGGCTAA
>JANMBW010000395.1:0-5950 GCA_031360565.1 Polaromonas sp. | reverse complement strand
CCAACCGTGATGGCCAGCGTCAAACCGGTGCGAAGGGGAGCCATGGTGCTTTTTCCTTTATTTGACTGGCGCGGCAGGAAGCCGGTCCATCATCATCTGCATCATGGCCTGCATCATTTCCATGCGCTTTTCCATGGTCTGGTGCTGCATGGTCATATCACCCTTCATTGCCTTCGCATCTCCTTTCATGCTGCCGGACATCCCGCTGGACATCCCGTTCATCATGCTCATGCCATCCTGCATGGTTTTCATGTGCTCGGCCATCAGGGCGTTCCGCGACTCTGGCGTTTGAGCGGCCATCATCTTGTCGTGCATGTCGCGCATGGCTTTTGTCTGCGAATCCATTTTGGCCATATCGGCGGCAGTTTTCCCTGGCCCTGCGTTGATCTTGGGACCCGACGCTGCCCCTGCAGGGTGATGACCTGGATGCTGATCGTGCTGGGCTGCCCAACCGCCTAGGCCAAAAGACGATAGGGCCAGTGCAACGGAAAGAATGAGTACTGGTTTCATAGGGAATCCTGGTGGTGAGTTTGTGAATAAAGCTGTTCAAGGCGCGGGCAAGGGTAGGTGGCGCATAGCTTGTGGCGAGTTCGCTGCTGCGAATCTGCCGGGCGTTACCCTAGCGGTCGCCAAAGGTGCGGCTAATCCCGAGAACTTCTCAAATCATGATGCGCCCATGGGACTTCACGGTCGGTACGCTTGCCCGCTTAGCGGCGTAGGGCAATGCGCCGTATCCAGACAAATCGGAGAATAGATCGGAGACCAGATGTGGGGTTTTTCCCGGTTTGCTCTTCAGAATCGGGGAGCAGACTTGCAGCTTTTCAATCTTGAGAGATAGCCATGAGCATGACTGTTGAAATATTGGATGCGTTCGCCGAAGCTTGGAACCGGCATGACATCGAAGCCCTGATGTCCTTTATGACCGATGACTGCACATTTGAGTCGTCAGTCGGACCGCAGGTCTGCGGCACCGCCTGGGTCGGTCGTGAAGCGGTAGCTGCCGGATTCCGACAGGCCTGGACCACCTATCCCGATGCTTTGTGGAACGCACCACGCCACTTCGTTTGTGGCGACAGGGGCGTCTCCGAATGGACGTTCACCGGAACGGGCCGGGACGGCGTGCCGGTAGAAGTCAATGGATGCGACGTGTTCACCTTTCGGGGCAACAAAATCGTTCTCAAGAACTCTTACCGCAAGAACCGACCTGCCTGCAGCCAAAAAGCGCTTGAAGGGTCCTCGGCGACTCTGAAACTTACCTCATAAGGCTATGTACGCCGGTCCAGCCGAAAAATTTCCGGTGAATGCATGAACCTTTTCGTTGATCGAGCATTTGACTGCTAGGCTGTTATTTTTCCTTTCCCATTACCAGATCAGGCAGCAGCGTGACGATCTGGGGGAAAACGGTGATCAGCACGATGCACATTACCAGGCAGCCAAAAAACGGAATTGCGGCTCTGGCAATCGTGTTACTGTCCTTGCCGGTCATGTTCTGAAGGACAAACAGGTTAAAGCCAACCGGCGGCGTGACCTCGGCAATTTCAACCAACAAAATAATGAAAATGCCGAACCAGATCAGATCAAATCCGGCTTTTTGAATCATGGGCAGCACCACGGCACTGGTCAGCACAATCATGGAGATGCCGTCCAGAGCAGTCCCTAATATCAGGTACACCACCGTCAGCACCGCAATCAGCGCAAACGGCGACAGGTGCATGGCGTTGACCCACTCTGCCAACTCCCGCGGGATGCCGGTAAACGCCATGGTCTTGGTTAAAAATGCGGCCCCCGCCAAGATGAACATGATCATGCAACTGGTGCGCGTGGCTCCCATCAAACCTTCCTGGAAGTTTTTCCAGGTCAATGACCGGCTCCACAGTGCGAGTCCGAGCGATCCGACTACGCCATAGGCGGCACACTCGGTAGCGGTGGCATAGCCGGCAATCAGCACCCAGACGATAAAAATAATCAGCGCCCCACAGGGCAGCAAGTTACCCGACAGTTTGATTTTTTGCAGGAAAGTCGAGGGCGGATCGGCTGCCGGAACCTTGTGGGGATGGCGCAGGCTCCACCAGATGATGTAGCCCGAGAACAGCGCCATCAGCAAAAATCCTGGCAGGAAGCCCGCCAGAAAAATGCGGATGATGGAAGCGTCAGCTGCCACGGCATAGACCACCATGGTGATGGACGGCGGAATCAGAATGCCGAGTGTGCCGGCTGTGGCCAGCGAGCCGAGCGCGATTTTTTCGTCATAGCCGCGCTTGAGCAGTTCCGGTAGGGCGACTTTTGAAATGGTGGCGCAGGTTGCCGCTGAAGAACCCGAGACCGAGCCAAAAATGCCGCAACCCAAAATGGTGGTGTGCATCAGCCGCCCTGGAATACGGTTGAGCCAGGGCCGCAGTCCTTCAAACATTTCTTCGCTGAGCTTGGTGCGAAACAAAATTTCGCCCATCCAGATAAATAGCGGCAGGGCCGCCAGCTCCCAACTGGCGTTGCTTTCCCAAAAAGCGCTGAAAAGATTTTTACCCGGCTGCGTAGTGGTGAAAAAAGCCTGCCCGACCCAGCCGCAAATCGCCAGCGTCATGGCAATCCAGACTCCACCTGACAGCAGCAGCATCATGAGCAGCAACAGAATGCCGCCCATCATCAAGATATCCATGGCGAGTCTTTCCGTCGGGTCAGACTTCGGACGAAAAATCGCCGCGGGCGTGGCGCTCGGCAACCTCGCGCACAAAGGTGGGAATGCCGCCACGCAACACAATGATCAGTTCGTCGACCACGGCTACCAGCAGCAACAGGGAACCCAGTGCAAAGCTCAGTTGTGGAATCCACATCGGCATGGGCAGCAGGCCTTGCGCAATGTCATTGAATACCCAGCTTTCATACGTGAAGCGACAGGCCGATAGCGCAAGGTAGCCCACTGCCACGGTTGCAATGCCCAGCGAGCCCAATTCCATAGCACGGCGGGTTTTGGCGCCCACCGATTCGATTAGTAGCGTGACCCGAACAAAATCACCGTGCTTGAAGGCATGGGCCATCGCGAAAAAGGCTGCCGCCGCGCAGAACCACGCCACCACATCGTTGACGGCACCGGTGTTGACCCGAAACTCCCGCAAGATGCTTTGCGCAACCATGAGGACGGCGATCAGCGCAACAAAGACGGCACCCAGCGCGCCCCCCGCAAAGTAAAGCCGGTCGAGAAACTTACGCATCCGGGGCGGCCTACTTTTTGGCTGCTAGGGTGGACTTTCTGAAGCTGGCGATGATGGCTTCACCGTCGGGTCCGGCCTTTTTAAGCCAGTCGGCCAACATGATGTTGCCGACCTGCCGCATGTCGCTGGACAGCTTGGCGGGCGGGACCAGAATCTTCATGCCCTTTTCAGTGAGCGCTTTTTTGTAAAAGTCATTTTTTTCCTCGCTGAGCTTCCAGCCGCGGGCTTCCGCTTCGGCTGCGGCTTTGCTTAACGCAGCCTGGGTTGCAGGATCCAGTGCGTCAAAGGATTTTTTATTCACGATGACAGCGTTTTTAGGCAACCAGGCCTGGGTGTCGTACCAGTATTTAAGGCTCTCGTAGGTTTTGGAGTCGTACCCGGTGGAGCCCGAACTCATGTAGCTTTCCACCACACCGGTAGCCAGCGCCTGCGACAGCTCAGCGGCCTGAATGGTGACAGGTTGCGCCCCAATCAGCTCTGCAATCTTGGCGGTGGCTGGGCTGTAGGCGCGCCATTTGATGCCGCGCAAATCGGCTACCGAGGCCAATTCTTTCTTGGTGAAAATGCCTTGCGGTGGCCAGGCCACGGTGTACAACACCTTCATGCCCTGTGCCGCCAATAATTTGTCAAGTGCCGGTTTTTGCGCCTCGTACAGTTTTTTGGAGTCGGCATATGACGTTGCCAGAAAAGGAATGCCGTCGAGTCCGTAAATCGGATTTTCATTTTCAGAGTTGACCAGCAGCACTTCACCGATCTGCGCCTGTCCGCCCTGTACCGCACGCTTGATTTCGTTGGCCTTGAAGAGCGATGCGTTGGCATGCACGGTGATCTTGAGTTTGCCGGCCGTGGCTTTATCCACATCTGCGGCAAACTGGTTGAGGTTTTCAGTGTGAAAGTTGCTGGCGGGGTAAGCGGCCGGCAAATCCCATTTAGTTTGCGAAAAAGCCGATGAAGCCAGTGTCAAGGCGGCGGCCAGCAGAGCGGGTTTGAGTGTCATGGAGACTCCGTCATCAAGGGTTGGGATCAAGGTTGGTAGAAAGCGAGCAAGCACACTAGGATAGACGCAAAACCTGTGCCGGCTCCCCGGACAGACCCGCAACCCCTTTAGCGACCGCCATGATGCCAGGCCCTCCTATGCAATCTCTTCCCCCGGCCGCGCCCAGGCGCTGGCAATTTTGGATCGACCGCGGCGGCACCTTCACGGACCTGGTGGCAAAAAAGCCGGACGGCTCGTTGCTCACCCACAAACTCCTGTCGGACAACCCCGAGCAGTACGGCGACGCGGCGGTGGCGGGCATTCGCTACCTGCTGGGGCTCCAGGCCGGCGAGGCAATCAGCGCTGATCGGGTCGAGTGCGTGAAGATGGGTACCACGGTGGCCACCAATGCCTTGCTCGAGCGCAAGGGCGAGCCCACCCTTTTGGTGACGACGCGCGGCTTTCGCGACGCGTTGCGGATTGGCTATCAAAACCGCCCCAGGCTGTTTGACCGTCACATCGTTTTGCCGGAGCTCCTGTACAGCGCGGTGATTGAAGCCCACGAACGGATGGGCGCGCGCGGCGAAGTGATCCAGAAGCTGGATGAACTGCTATTAAAAAAAGAGCTAATTAATCAATATCAACGTGGGCTGAGAAGCCTTGCGATTGTTTTTATGCATGGCTACCGCTACACGGCGCATGAACAGGCCGCCCGGCAGATCGCGCAGGAGGTCGGCTTCACCCAAATCAGCACCTCGCATGAAACCAGTCCCATGATGAAGTTTGTCAGCCGGGGCGACACCACGGTGGTAGACGCCTACCTGTCGCCTATCTTGCGCCGCTATGTAGACCGTGTCGCCAGCGAGATGCCCGGGGTGAAGCTTTTCTTCATGCAATCGTCAGGAGGCTTGACCGATGCACACGCTTTCCAGGGAAAGGACGCGATCTTGAGCGGACCTGCAGGCGGCATTGTTGGCATGGCCAGAACCGCAACGGTTGCCGGCCACCACAAGGTCATTGGGTTTGATATGGGCGGAACGTCTACCGATGTATCGCATTACGCCGGTGAGTTTGAGCGGGAGTTCGAGACCCAGGTTGCCGGGGTCCGCCTGCGCGCACCGATGATGAGCATTCACACCGTGGCGGCGGGTGGGGGATCCATCTTGTCGTTTGACGGCGAACGTTTTAGGGTTGGCCCCCACAGCGCAGGGGCTATCCCCGGCCCTGCAAGTTACCGGCGCGGCGGACCGCTGGCGGTCACTGATGCCAATGTCATGCTGGGCAAGGTTCAGCCGCGCTATTTCCCCCAGGTGTTTGGCCCGCGCGCCGATGAACCCTTGAGCCACGAGGCTGTGCAGGCGCCGTTTGCCGAGTTGGCCAGGCGAACCGGACGCAGCGCCGAGGCGGTGGCAGAGGGTTTTATCCAGATTGCGGTGCAGCAGATGGCCAACGCCATCAAGAAAATTTCAGTGGCGCGCGGTTACGACGTGACCCGCTACACGCTGCAATGCTTTGGCGGTGCTGGCGGGCAACATGCTTGCCTGGTGGCTGACGCGCTGGGCATGACCCGGGTCTTGGTGCATCCGCTGGCCGGAGTACTGTCGGCTTACGGCATGGGCCTGGCCGATCAGAGCGTGATTCGCGAGCAGGCGGTTGAACTCAAGCTGTCGACGGAGGCCTTGCCAGAGGTCGCCAGCACGCTTGACCGCCTGGCGGCCACCGCCGAGTCAGAACTCCGTCGTCAGCAGGCCGGTACCAGCGCCAT
>JANMBW010000390.1:0-4262 GCA_031360565.1 Polaromonas sp. | reverse complement strand
CGCCGGTCCGCGCGCCCAGGGTGTTGACATAGGGCTCGGTGTGCAGCAAATCCCACAACTTCTCGGCTCCGCGACGTGCAACGGTGTATTCAATCGGAAAGGAACCACGCAGACGCACGACGTCGGCGGCGCTGTAACCGCGCTTGATGCCCTTCCAGCGAGGGTTGGTTGCCCAATCTTTTTCCAGGGCAGAGATCTGCTGGTTGCGGCTCAGTTGTTCAGTAAGAGTTTGTGGCATGTTGCGCTCCGTGAAGGAATAAGGAAGAAGAAGTGACGCTGAAATGACATCGTGAGTATAGGTCTTCTACAAGACTTTTACCAGTCTTATGTCTTATATAAGATAAAAAAGAAAAGCCAGTTAAAACATCATCCTTTGTCGACTTTCCCGCAATATGAAAAGCTATTTCTCAGATTGAGAAATTATTCCGCAGTGCAGCAAAGTCGATTTCACATCAACTACCAGGTTATCGAATTATGAAATTAGCCGCGCCAAGCAGCTAGGCGCGGTGGCACAGCAAGACATGGCGGAATCAAGGTCGTTGGTTACGGCGATGTTGCGCCCAGTCGCCGCCCACGATAGCGTTGAGACCGACACTGCGCGCCGAATCGATGACATAAACAAGACAGCGTAGTTGGTGCTGTGCATCAGCGACAGAATCAAGATTTACCATCAAGTCCTGCTTCAGATATTCACCGCTCTGTTGCGGACCCACTTCTTCGATTTCGTCAAGTTGGCGTTCCAGTTCGGCGCTGATGGCATAAACCTCACCGTGCACCGGCCCGGCTTCGCCCGGACAGCCGGGAACCAGCCCCGGATAGCTCCCCAAGTCATACAGGGTGCCCAAGATACTTGCCCGCCCGACCCAATGCGGCACAGGCTTCATGCGCCGAATGTCACGCTGTTCGCCTTGGCGCAGCGTGCCGTAAACAAAGACATGTCGCACAGGCAACGGTGACAAATTTTCAATCCTTCCTCGGGCCTGCTTGGATTTCACGATCAAGACGCTTCTGACGCCGCATGACCGCCAAGCTGTAGCCAATGATGCCCAAAGACACGACCACAATCAAAAGCGTCGCCGCCGCATAAATGGACGGATTCACGCCGCGGCGCGCATACCCGAAGATGACCTGCGGCAGCGTGGTGACGCCTGGACCCGATAAAAATTCGGAGATCACCACATCGTCAAAGGAAAGCGTGAAGCACAGCAGCCAGGCCGACACCAGCGCCGGCGCGATGCTGGGCAGTGTGACCAGGAAAAAAACCTGCCACGGACGACAACCCAGGTCCATGGCTGCTTCCTCGATAGATCTGTCCATCTCCACCAGCCGCGATTGCACGACGACTGTGGCATAAGCCATACCGAGCAAGGTGTGACCGAGCACGATCGTGACGAACCCACGGTCTGGCCAGCCCAGAGTGCGCTGCATGGCGACCATGAGCAGCAGTAACGCCAGGCCCACGATGACTTCGGGCATGACCAGCGGCGCATTGACCAGTCCGTAGAACAGCGTTCTACCTCTGAAACGTCGGTAGCGCACCAACACAAACGCAGCAAAGCTACCCAGCACCACCGACAGCGTGCCGGTGACCAACGCCACCCGTAGCGACAGGTAGAAGCCTTCTATCAGGCGCGAGTCCTCCAGCAAGGCCACATACCATCTGAAAGAAAAGCCGGTGAAAACACCGTCCTGACGGGTACTGTTGAATGAAAACAGAATCAGAAAAATCAGCGGTGCGTAGAGAAAAAGATAGACAAACGCCATCCAGAGGCGCCCGCCATAATTTTCTAACCACAGGGAGATGTGTCTCACCTCATTTTTCATTTCAATGTTCTGATGAGGATTCACGCGTATCAACGGCGCGGTAGTACCAGGCCAATGGCACCAGGATGACGACCGTCATCACCACCGACAAGGCCGCTGCGCGCGGCCAATTATTGCTGCTGAACATTTCATCCCAGACCACGCGGCCAATCATCAAGTTTTCCGCTCCACCCAAAAGGGACGGAATGACAAATTCACCAACACTTGGAATAAAAACCAGCATGCATCCCGCAATGATGCCGGACTTGCTCAACGGAACCGTGATCAACCAGAAAGCCTTCCATGACGTAGCGCCGAGATCGCGCGCAGCCTCCAGCAAACGCAGGTCCATCTTCACGAGATTGGCATACAAGGGCAAGATCATGAAGGGGAGGTACACATAAGTCATGCCCACCAGCATAGAAACATCTGTGTACAGCATCACCATAGGCTCAGAGATGATTCCCAGGGACAACAGCAGCGTGTTGAGCACGCCCTGATCGGCCAAGATGCCTTTCCAGGCATAGACGCGCAATAAAAATGATGTCCAGAAGGGCAGCATGACCAGCATCAGCAACGCTGGTCGAATTGAAGGGCGGGAGCGGGCTAAAAAATAGGCGAAGGGGTAAGCAATCAACAGGCAAAACAGGGTGGTCAGCAGCGCATATTTCAGCGACGTTTTGTAGGCGTCGAAGTAGATGGTGTCGCCCAGCGCGCCGCCGCCCGGATTTTTGAAAATTGATCCGTAATGATCAGGTTTGAGCATGAACTGCCAGGAACCCCCAATCCTGTCTACCAGTGGGGAAAACGGATCCACGCCGCTTCCCATGTCCGTCACGCTGATGCGCAGCAAAATCAAAAACGGGAGTACAAAAAACAAGATCAGCCAGCCGTACGGCACGCCAATGACAAATCGGCGCCCGGTCATACCCTTGAACCTTGAAAGCACGCTCATGGCCGTACGTTATTGAATCAGCACCACTGGAGCGGAATCGTCCCACCAGAAGAACACCACATCGTCCAGGCGATTAGTGTCACTAGGCTTAGCTCCATGGCCCAGGGTATTGGTCTGGGTGACTTTTACCGTGTGCTCAGCTCCTGTTGCAACGATGAAGGTGTTGTAACTACCAAAGTAAGCAATGTCGAGGATCCGCCCCTGGAAGAGGTTGTCGACGACTTTGTCTGGTCTGGTTTTTGAGATCTGAATTTTCTCTGGCCGCACTGCGACAGTGACGGCCCTGCCCGGAGTGGCGCTGATGTCCTGCTTGGCCTTCACCTTGCCCTGACGAGTGGAGACCTCGCAGTGGTCTGTCCCTACGATTGAGAGTTCGCCCTCAAACAAATTGACGTTACCAATGAACTCTGCAACAAAGCGGCAATTCGGCTGTTCGTAAATTTCCATGGGCGTGCCGACCTGAAGCACCTTGCCCTGGCTCATCACCGCAATTCGCGATGCCATGGCCATCGCTTCCTCTTGATCATGCGTCACCATGACGCAGGTAACACCTACCGATTTCAAAATATTGACTAGCTCAAACTGCGTTCGCTCCCGCAGCTTTTTGTCCAAAGCACCCAGCGGCTCATCGAGCAGAAGTAACTTGGGCTTTTTGGCCAGACTGCGTGCCAGCGCAACCCGCTGCTGCTGACCGCCCGAAAGCTGGTGGGGCTTTCGCTGGGCAAACGCTTCAAGCTGCACCAGTTTGAGCATTTCATCGACACGTGCCTGGATGTTTGCTTTGGGCATGCCCTCTCGCTTGAGCCCGAACGCGATGTTTTCCCAGATATTCAGGTGGGGAAACAGCGCATACGACTGAAACATCATATTGATGGGGCGCTGGTACGGCGGAAACGATGCGACGTCTACCCCGCCCAGCATTACGCTACCGGAAGTGGGCTTTTCAAACCCGGCCAGCATCCGAAGCAGCGTGGACTTGCCACATCCCGAGCTGCCAAGCAGGGCAAAGATTTCGCCCTGGCGAATAGACAGCGTCACATCGTCAACTGCCGCCACTGCCTCAAAACGCTTGACCAGCTGATGGGTCTGCAAAAAACCCTCAGTCCCAACGCCCTCTGCCATCAAGCGCCTTTTTTAAACTGCGTGAACATATTGCTCAGAGACTGACGAGCCTCGTTGGTAAAGCTCGCTGGCGCCACCATCTTTTGCAAGTTGGTCGCATCGGGAAACACCGCTGGGTCTTTGGCAATTTCCGGTTTCACTGCGACCAGACTGGCCTTGTTGGCGGTGGCATAACCCAACTCATTGGTCAGCGATGCGGAGACTTCTGGGCGTAGAAAATAGTTGATGAAGGCGTAAGCATTGTTGGGATGTTTGGCATCTTTTGGCACCGCCAAGTTATCGAAGAAAATCAAGCCGCCGGTGCTGGGTAGCAAGGCCTCGATATCGTTCCCACTTTTATTTTCGATAGCTCGGGCTCGGGCGATGTTGATGTCGCCTGCCC
>JANMBW010000344.1:0-1722 GCA_031360565.1 Polaromonas sp. | reverse complement strand
CTGGCGACCGTCGGCAGCGACCTGCGGCCCTCGACGCGGGTGGTGCTGATCAAAGGTTTCGATGCGCGCGGCATCGTCTGGTACACCAACTACTCCAGCCGCAAGGGACTGGAACTGGCCGGGAATCCGTATGCGGCGCTGCAGTTTCACTGGGTCGAGCTGGAACGAACCGTGCGGATTGAGGGCCTGGTGGAAAAGGTGTCGGCCGAGGAGAGCGATGCCTACTTTCACTCGCGGCCACTCGACTCGCGAATCGGCGCCTGGGCCAGCCCGCAAAGCGAAGTGATCTCTGGCCGCAGCGTCCTGGTAGCCAATGCCGCGATGTATGGCGCCAAGTTCTTGTTGCAGCCACCGCGCCCGCCGCATTGGGGTGGCTACCGCCTCAAACCCGATAACTGGCAGTTTTGGCAGGGCAGAAAAAGCCGGTTGCACGACCGGCTGCGCTACACGCTGCAAAAAGATAGCGGCTGGCTGCGTGAACGTCTGGCGCCCTGAAAAAGACTCAGCCCAGCAAATCGCCGATGCGTTCAATCGCCTGGTGACGCAGCGACTGCAGTTGCCCGGCGCTGACCCGCTCGGGTGCAATCTCCGCCAGCGGCACCAGGACAAAAGCCCGCTGCAGCATGCGCGGATGCGGCAGGGTCAAGCCGGCTGATTGCATCTGTGCATCGCCATACAGCAGCAAATCGAGGTCCAGCGTACGGGGCGCATTGCGGTAGGGCCGCTCACGGCCTGCGCTGTGCTCGATCTGCTGTAAATGCGCCAGAAGCAGCGGGGCAATGAGGCCTGTTTCAACCGCCAGGACGGCGTTGAGGTAGTCGCCACCCTCGGCCGGCTGCTCATGCGCGAAGTCGGTGTTCAGTGGCGCGCTTTTGTAAACGCCGGAGGTTTTGATCACCCGCGTCAACGGCAAGCCGTCAATCGCTGCACGCGCCTGCCTGAGCGCTGCCGCTGCATTACCCAGATTTGCTCCCAGACCGATAAAGGCTTGAACCATACGCCTGCCCCAGGGTTGAACTAGTGGTCTGGCGCGGTGTTGCCGGACGCGGCTTCTCCGGAAGCCCCGGCATCCCCCCGACCTGCAGGCTTGCGCCGGCGGCGGCGTTTTCTGGCGGGTGCCATTTCACCCTGGGATGGCTCAGTGCCCGGGTTGGGCAGAGAATCGGCTTGGCCGGAAAAACGCGGGTCTTCGGAAGGCGTGTCCTGACGCTTCACGCGAACGCGTGGATGCTGCGGCTTTTGCGACTGTTCCTGCCGCATGGCTTCAATCATGGCGTGACGCTCGTCGTCGTAAGCCGTGCTGAATTTTTCCCACCACTCGGCCAGTTCCATCTCGACTTCGCCGGTTTGCGCGCGCAGGCGCAAAAAGTCAAAGCCGGCACGAAAACGCGGCTGCTCCAGCAGCGAATAGGGCGAAGAGCCGACGCGCTTTTCAAAACGCGGCTGCATGGTCCAGATGTCCCGCATGTCACCGCCGAGCTTGCCTCGGCCCGACACATCGCCGATCTTCGCGTTGAAGGCGTCGTCCACCGCGTCCTGCAGGGCTGGCATGGTGTGCTCGCCCCGGGCCAGGCGCCTGGCCCAGCCGTCGCGCACATCCGACCACAACACACAGGTCAGCAAAAAGCTGGGCGCTACCGGTTTGCCTTCGTCCACCCGGCGGTCGGTGTCCAGCAGGGCCAGATTTAAAAACGGCTCATCGGCCGCCTCCACCACCACATC
>JANMBW010000343.1:0-3677 GCA_031360565.1 Polaromonas sp. | reverse complement strand
GTCATGGGTATTTTCCGATGCGTGAAAAAATCAGTCTGATGGCGGCGGCGTCGCTTTCCCCGGATTGTGCCCGACCGCCCAGGCTGACCGTCGCCTTAACTGATGACATCCTACACCCCGCATCACAACACTTTGGGGGTCGCACCATAGAGCCAAGGTATGTCGAGCAGTTTTTCGCCCGATAGTCTGAGTGAAATATCGCGGCCCCAGCGCAGCAGGCCCTGGGCATGAAAAAGTTGGCCATTCCGCAGGGCCCTGGCCTGGACTCTGGCGTTGCGCTGCCAGCGGCTTTGTGCATAACGCTCAAGCGCTGCCGGTACCTCCTGCCGCGATCTCTGCACCGAGGCCAATGCCACTCCCAACGCAGCGGCGTCTTCCAGCGCCATACCGGCCCCCTGGGCCAGGTAGGGGCGCATCGGATGGGCAGCATCGCCGAGCAGGGCGACCCGCCCAATCGCCTGCTGGCCAGCATTTTCAATCGGCGCGCGGTCATGCATGACCCAGAGCCGCCACTCCGGCACTGCCCGCACCAGGTCCTGCAAACCAGTGCAGCTGCCCGCCAGTGCACTGGCCAGACCCGCCGCGTTGGCGTTGTGGTCCCAGTCATGCAAGTCCTTGCCAACTTGCCCATGCACAAACGCAACCATGTTGAGCCACTCACCGTTTCTCACCGGGTAGTGCACGCAATGCATACGGGGACCGAGCCAGACCGTGACATGCTGGCTTCTGAGTTGTTCGGGCAACTGGCTTTGCGCCACCAGCGCCCGGTAAGCCAGATGGCCGGTGCGTCGCGGCGGCCCATCGCCTAGCAACTGCTGCCGTACGGCGCTCCACAAACCGTCGGCACCCACCAGAAGGTCACCTTCCAGCGCTGCGCCACCTGCCGTTTGCACGGTGACCGACTGAGCGCTTTGACTGAAGTTGTGCACCGGCATGTTCAGGTGAAGGGTGGCGGTTGTTTGCTGCTGCACAACCGAAAGCAGCACGGCATGCAGGTCAGCACGATGCACGGTGAGGTAGGGTGCACCATAGCGCTCGGCCATCACACCGCCTAGCCGAAGCTCTGCCAGCACCTTGCCCGACACCGCACTTCGTACCTGCAGCTGTTCAGGAAACGCCGCCACAGCCTCCAGCGCATCGGCCAGCCCCCAGCCATGCAGCACCTTGACGACGTTGGGGCCCAGCTGAATGCCGGCACCGACCTCACTGAAACTGGGCGTACGCTCCAGCAGCTTGACGTCCCAGCCGGCACGGGAGGCCGCCAAGGCCGAAGCCAGCCCGCCAATGCCACCGCCGGCAATCAGCGCCGTGCCCCTCATGCCGCCAGCAGCTGCCTAAGAACAAAAGGCAAGATGCCGCCGTTGCGGTAGTAATCCACTTCAATCGGTGTGTCGATACGCAGCGTGACTTGCACGTCCTGGCGCGAGCCATCTACGTGGGTGATGACCAGCCGCGCGTCACTTTGCGGCTTGAGTTCCGGATGCGCAACGATATCGATAAGCTCTGCCCCGGTGAGCCCCAGCGTTTGCCAGGACTCGCCCGGCTTGAACTGCAGCGGAAGCACGCCCATGCCGACCAGATTGCTGCGGTGAATACGCTCAAAGCTGCGCGCCACTACGGCCTTGATGCCCAGTAGCTGCGTGCCCTTGGCGGCCCAGTCGCGCGACGAGCCGGTGCCATATTCTTCCCCAGCAAAGATAACGGTGGGGGTTCCCTCAGCCATGTATTTCATGGCCGCGTCATAGATAAACATTTTTTCACGAGCACTTGCGTCGCCGAGGCCCGCCTTGGGCTGGAACAGCGTGACCCCACCTTCTTCGCGCGAGCCATCGGCGGCTGCGGGAATCATCAGGTTTTTAATCCGCACATTCGCAAAGGTGCCGCGCATCATCACGTCGTGGTTGCCACGGCGCGAACCGTAGCTGTTGAAGTCCGGCTTCAACACACCATGCGCTTGCAGCCACAGGCCTGCCGGCGATGAGGCCTTGATCGATCCGGCTGGTGAAATATGGTCGGTGGTGATCGAATCACCAAATAGCGCCATGATGCGGGCACCGCTCACCGAATCAGCATCGGATTGCCCGTTAGCGCTCTGGATATGTGCGCTACGTGCTACGTTTTCCATAGCAAATCCTTCGAAGAAAGGCGGCTCGGCAATATAGGTGCTTTGGGGCCAGGTGTAGCTCGTACCGCTCACACCCTTGATTTTTTCCCAGAGTTTTCCGGGATCGGTTTTGACCTTGGCGTAATTGGCACGGAAAGCCTGGCCGTTCATGGCGTACTTCATCAGGCTTGCAATCTCGTCGCTGGTCGGCCAGATGTCCCCCAGGTAGACGTCCTTGCCGCCCCTGCCCTGGCCTACTGGCTCGGTCATCAGGTCGCGCATGACCGTCCCAGCAATCGCATACGCCACCACCAGAGGCGGGCTGGCCAGAAAGTTGGCTTTCAGGTTGGGATGGATGCGCGCTTCAAAATTCCGGTTGCCTGAAAGCACCGCCGCACACACCAGATCGCTCTCGCCAATGGCCTCATTGATCTCAGGCGTGAGGTCACCTGCATTGCCGATACAGGTGGTGCAACCGTAACCTACCAGCGCGAAGCCGAGCTTCTCAAGATAAGGCAGCAAGCCCGCTTCACGCAGGTATTCGGTCACGATACGGGAACCGGGGGCCAGTGAGGTCTTGATGTGCGGCTGCACTTTCAAGCCCGCCTCAACCGCTTTCTTGGCCAGCAAACCAGCAGCCAGCAACACACTGGGGTTGGAGGTGTTGGTGCAACTGGTGATCGCAGCAATCAGCACATCACCGTTGCCGATGGTGATGCCGGGTAACTTGGCAGCTGACACAGGCAGTGTTGCGGTCACCACTTCATGCGTCTTGACGGCGGACGCCAGAGTCGGCCGACTACCTTCCATCTCCACTTCCATGCGCGGCGCACCTGGCGGAGTTGGTGGTACGCCGGGTAACCTGTCAGTCCGGTCTGGTTCCAGCTGATGCAGCAAATGCCGCGTGGCCAACATCGCGGCCGGCTGGTTAAAACCATTTTCAGTGATCGGCTTGCTGAACAGGGAAGCAAACTGGGTCGCGACATTGCCCAGCTCAATCCGATCTTGCGGCCGCTTGGGGCCTGCCAGGCTGGGCGTGACCTGACCCAAATCCAGCCTGACCACCTGCGAATAATCAATCTCTCCGTCTTGAGCAACACCAAACAAACCCTGAGCCTTGAAGTAAGCCTCAAACGCGTCAATCTCTTTCTTCGTCCGTCCGGTTCCCCTGAAGTAGGCAAGGGTCTTTTCATCGACCGGGAAAAAACCCATGGTGGCGCCATATTCGGGCGCCATGTTGCCAATCGTTGCGCGGTCGGGCAGCGCCAGCGTGCGCGTACCTTCGCCAAAAAACTCGACAAATTTACCGACCACTTTTTCCTTGCGCAGTGCCTCGGTCACACGCAACACCAGATCGGTTGCGGTCACGCCTTCACGAAGGCGACCGGTCAGCTCAAACCCGACGACATCTGGCGTGAGGAAATAAACCGGCTGGCCAAGCATGGCAGCTTCTGCCTCAATGCCGCCCACGCCCCAGGCCACCACGCCAATGCCATTGATCATGGTGGTGTGGCTGTCGGTACCGACCAGTGTGTCGGGGTAATACACATTTTCAACCGACCTGTGCACGCCG
>JANMBW010000294.1:0-3808 GCA_031360565.1 Polaromonas sp. | reverse complement strand
GTGCCAAGGTCCTGCAACATCACGACGAATTCATCGCCACCGAGGCGCGCCACCGTGTCGGTTTTACGCACGCAGGCACTTAGTCGCCTGGCGACGCTTTGCAACAGCTGGTCGCCCTTGGAATGGCCCACGGTATCGTTGAGCACCTTGAAGTTATCCAGATCGATAAACATCAAGGCACCCTCTTGCCCGCTGCGGTTGCAGTTGACCAGGGCTTGCTCGAGGCGGTCCAGCAACAACTGGCGATTGGGCAGGTCGGTCAGCGGATCGTAAAACGCAAGGTGGTGAATTTTGTCGTCTGCCACCTTGCGCTGGGTAATGTCGCGGCCGACTGCCACCCAGTGACTGACCTCACCCGATGCGGCCATCACCGAAACGATTTCGAGGTCCATCCAGAGCGAGCCGCCGTCCTTGCGGTAGACGAGCAATTCGCTGCGCACCTTTTTGCCCTGCTTCATGGCCGCCAGTAAGCGCCCCAGCTCATTTTTATCGGTCTCCGGCCCCGCCAGACCCGCCGGCATCTGTCCCCGCAACTCATCGCGGGAATAGCCGGTGTGGTGTTCAAAAGCGTCATTGACGAACACAATCTCCGGACCGGTTCCGTGACGCGGGGCGGCTTCGGCAATCACCACAATGTCATTGAGCCGTGCAATGCCGGTCTCCAGCAGCATCAACTGTTCCTGCGAAGCCCGCCTTTCGCTCACATCGCGAAAGTACACCGCCAAACCCTCAGCAAAAGGGTAGGCCCGCACCTCCAGCCACTTGCCCAGCGGCTTGAAAAAATCCTCAAACTCGACCCGGCGATTGGTCGTGAGGGCTCTTTCAATGTGCTCGCGCAACTGGCCTCCGGCGGTGTCGCCAAATTCCTGCCAGATTTCAAGGTCCAGCAAGTCCCCGGTCGAGCGTTCCAGCAGGCGTTCGCTTTCCTGGTTGAGGTAGGTAAACCGCGCCTCCCGGTCCAGTGTCACAAACGCCTCGGTGATGCTGGCCAGGGTGGTGGTGAGCCGCATCGCCAGCCGCAATGTTTCTTCCTGAGCCTGCTTTCGGGTGCTGATGTCTTGCAGCGCGCCATGGATGCTGATTGGCGCACCGTCGGCATTTCGTTCAACCTCGCCCAGCGTGCGGACCCAGCGCCTGGCGTCGGGGGCAACCAGAATCTGCGCTTCCTCATCGAAGGATGCCCCAGCGATCGCGCAGCCCCGAATCGCTTTCTGAAGTCTGCCGCGGGCATCACCCGCGTAGCGGTTCATGAGCTCATGGATGGTCAGGGGAAGCTCGGCACTGACGCCCAGAATCTCGGCAGCTTCTGGGGACAGGGTGAGCTGGTTGTTGGCCAGTTTCAGTGACCAGCTGCCCATTTGAGCGGCGCGCATGGCCATGCGCAGATACAACTCGCTACGCACCGGCTCGGCTTGATGCCCGGGCGCCGGGCTGTCGCCGCGCTGCTCGGGGATCTCGGCGGGGGGCAATGTTTGCAGGGTGGCGTTGACCATGTTCATGTTGGAGTGACGGCGGGGCCGCAGCAGGAGGTTGCGCGTTCGTGCACAACTGCTTACCATTATTGGTTATTTTGGTGCAAAGCCATAGGAATCAGCCATGAAATCCTTGCAGGATTTGCGCAAGTGTGAAGACGTCGCCACCCTGAAACCCGCCTTGCAGGAGATCTGCAGTCAATTCGGCCGGGTGGAAAAACTCGACATCCTGACGGCCATGCACGAGGGGACGCAGCAGGCTATTTGCTTTCTTCGCCTCGATACGCCTGAAAAAGAGCATCTGCTGATGAAGACACTTGGCGTGGGCCGGTTTGGTGGCGAGGTGGTTTTTGTGGTGGACCTGTACCCGCCAGAGTCCAGTGATGCCCATGATGATTTTGGACCATCTTCCCAGTGGGCCGACTGGGGCGACATAAAGTGACTGTTACACCGTGACGTGTACTCGCCACGGCATGACGATCAGGGCGTGAGTCCGCGCATGAACTGCTCCAGTTCGGCAATCGGGAGCGCCTCGCAAAAAAGATGCCCCTGGTAACCTTCACAACCAAAGCGGGCCAGTAGCTCGCGTTGGGCTTCGGTTTCTACCCCTTCTGCAATCACGCCCAGGCCCAGGCTTTGCGCCAGTCCCACGATGGTTCGCGCAATCGCCGCATCGTTGGGGTCGGTGAGGATGTCCTTAACAAAAGCACGGTCGATTTTCAATTGGTCCAGCGGCAGGTGCTTCAGGTAAGACAGGGCCGAGTAGCCCATGCCGAAGTCATCGATGGACAGGGTGACGCCCGCAGTTTTGAGCATGCCCATTTTTGCCACGGTGACCTCCATCCCGGTGGCCAACAGGCTTTCGGTCAGTTCCAACTTCAGCCGGTGAGGCCGCACGCCGTGGCGCTGGATGGCGCCCAAAACCAACTCGACAAAATCGGGCTGGCGAAACTGGCGGACGCTGACATTAACGGCTACCGTAAGTTTTTCGGTTTCGGGATGTTTGGCCCAGCGGGCCAGTTGCGCGCAAGCGGTTTCAAGAACCCATTTGCCGAGTGGAAGAATCAGCCCGCTTTCTTCCGCCTGGGTGATGAACTGGTTGGGATAGACAACGCCTCGGTGCGGATGCTGCCAACGAACCAGCGCCTCCACCCCGAGCATGCCGTCGCGCCCGACCTGCGGCTGGTAATGGAGTAAAAATTCATCGGTTCGCAGGCTCTGCCTGAGCTCGGCTGTCAGGGCAGCATTGGCAGTAGCGGCGGCCTGCATGACCGGGTCAAAAAAGCATAGCGCGTTGCGTCCCGACGCCTTGGCCTGGTACATCGCCAGGTCGGCCTGCTTGAGCAGGTCTTCAATGCTGGCGCCGCGCTGGTCAAAGCAGGTGATGCCGAGACTGCAGGTGCCGTGGTAGGGGTACCCAGCCAGCTCATAGGGTTCGCCCAGCGCCGCGAGGATTTTCTCGCCGGTCTGACGGGCCTGCGCGCTGGCGGCTGTCAGGCTGTCACCCAGGTCTTTGAGCATCACCACGAATTCATCACCGCCCAGGCGCGCCACAGTGTCGCTCCCCTCGACACTGATAGCCAAACGGGAAGCCACTTTTCTGAGCAGCAGGTCGCCTTTGGAATGTCCCAGAGAATCGTTGAGTAGCTTGAAGTGGTCCAGGTCAATGAACATCAGGGCTCCGATTTGCGGCTTGCCACCGGCGTGAGTCAGCACGCGGCGCAGTCGGCCCATCAGCAGCTGGCGGTTGGGCAGCTGGGTCAGTGCGTCGTAGAAAGCAAGGTGTTCGATTTCATCTTCATTGGCCTTGCGTTCGGTGATGTCGCGCGCGACCACAATCCAGTGGGTCACCCCGCTGCTGAAGTAATCCACCGGCACTATTTCGAGTTCCATGCACAGGCGTTGACCGCTTTTGCAATAAATGGTCAGCTCGGCGCGGACCGGATGCGACTGGATCAGCGCCCGCCGGATGCGACCGAGTTCTGCGCGCTCGGTCAGCGGCCCCAGCAGAATGCCCAGGGTCTTCTGGAGCACCTCCTCCTTGTGGTAACCGGTATGCCGTTCAAACGCGTGGTTGACAAAAACGATGCGCGGCCCCGGCCCCTCCACCGGGCCGGCCTCGGTGATCAGCACAATATCGTTGAGGCGGGAAATGCTGGTCTGCAGCAGCAGCAACTGTTCCTGGGATTGGCGTTCGGCTGTGACATCCCGAAAGTAAACGGCGATACCTTCTTCAAAAGGGTAGGCCCGTACCTTGAGCCACTTTCCCGCCGGTTCATAAAAAGCCTCGAATTCGCGGTTCAACCCGGTGCTCAAAACAGCGCGAATTTCTTCAT
>JANMBW010000290.1:0-2275 GCA_031360565.1 Polaromonas sp. | reverse complement strand
TGGCAGGTGCTACCCGGCGGACTGGCTAGGCTGGCGGGTAAAAATGAAAACATCGCCTCCATGCAGCGAGGGGGCAGTAGTGCCGACGTCTGGGCCTTGGGTGCGCTCACCGACCCGGCGGTTGCGGCCGGCCGTGCAGACAGCCACGCGGTACAAAACCCGGCGCCGGCCATTTCCAACCGCAAGCCGCCCGTGACCAGCCGGTCCGCAGAAAATCTTTACTGGCTGGGTCGTTACACCGAGCGCGCCGAAAATTCATTGCGCCTGGCGCAATTGACCCTGCAAAGTCTGGGGGGTGAAGACCAGTCATCCCAGCCCCTGCTCGCGTGGCTGACTGAAATGGCCATCGGTAACGCGTTGGTGCTCGATACCGTGCCCCCCGCGACCCAGGCCAGACGAGTTTTTGAACGCTCGCTGATCGCCAGCCTGCCGGGCACCGGGCAATGCGGCAGCGTCGGGTTCAACTTGAGAGCGCTGAAAAGCGCGGCCTCAGCGGTGCGCGAGCGAATCTCGCAGGAACAATGGCATGTGATCGTTCGGGCGGAGGCGGATTTCTACAGCCGCTGCGAAGCCTTCAAAAATGCCAGCCACCTCGGACAACAGTCGCTCGAATACTCCTCCGTCGAGGCCCTTCGCGCGCTCGATTCGGCCAGCGGATTTTTGGCGGCTATGACCGGTGCACAAACCGACCGGATGATGCGCGACGATGGCTGGCGCCTGCTCAGCATAGGCCGCCACATTGAACGGCTGAGCACCTTGTCCGCAGCACTGGCGCGCGGCTTTCAGACCGGTGCTGCAGACGATGACGGAGGTTTTCGGGCGATGCTGGCGCTGTTTGACAGCACCATCACCTTTCACGCGCAGTACCAGCAGCGGCGCGACATCCCGGCGCTGCTCAATTTGCTGCTGCTGGACCGCGACAATCCTCGTTCTCTGGCGTGGGTGGTGCAGACCCTGAAACGGCGACTGGCCAAGCTGGCGCCTGGTGTGCCCGGCGATCTGGATCTTTCGGCAAACCTGCCCGATCCAGCCAACTGGGACCTGACGGGAACGGGCCACAATGGATCATCCACGGTGTGCCAGACTTACGGCGGTTTGATTGATCAGCTGGAGCAGTGTCAGGCCGCCGCCTTTGAACTGTCGGACCACATCAGCCGTCGTTATTTCAGCCATGCCAGCTCTGGCAATCAAAGTTTCGGGGCCTGAGCCGAAGCCCGCGAACTTATCCCCTTTTTGCCATGCTTCTCCACGTCTCCCACCTGACGCGTTACCAGTACTCGCCAGCGGTTGAAAATGCCCACCATGTGGTGCATCTCAAACCGCCCAGCAACGCGCATCAGTCCGTCCTTCAGCACAGTCTGCACATCAGTCCGACGCCGGCCCACCAGCGGGAAACGCATGATGTGTACGGCAACAGCATGACTTTTTTCTCGTTTCAAACCAGCCACGACAGTCTGGAAGTCACCGCCGACAGTGTGGTGCTCACTCTTCCATCAGCGCTAGACAGGCACCGGGAGTCGTCAGCCGATTTCATGTGCACCGCCTGGGAGCGGGTACGTGACCAGTTCCGTTACCGGGCCGGCGCGGACTACAGCCAGGCCTGGGAATTTGTCTTTGCGTCGCCTTACATCCCGCGTGATGACGCCTTCACGCAGTTCGCCTTACTCAGTTTTTTGCCGGGGCGTCCCCTCGCAGACGCAGCACACGACTTGATGGAGCGCATCCATGCAGCCATGGTCTACGAAAGTGAATCGACCGAGGTCAACACACCAGCACTCGACGCCCTTAAGCAGGGCAAGGGCGTTTGCCAGGATTTTGCCCACATCATGGTGGCCTGCTGCCGCGCGATGGGCCTGCCGGCGCGCTACGTCAGCGGTTATCTGCTGACCCAGCCAGCCCCTGGGCAAGTCCGCTTGATTGGCAGTGACGCCTCACATGCCTGGGCATCGGTTTTTTGCCCCTGCGCCGATGCGAGCGAACCCGGACAATGGCTGGACTTTGACCCCACCAACAACCGCGCACCGGGCGAAGATTACGTCACCTTGGCCATCGGGCGCGATTTCCTGGATGTGTCGCCGCTTCGAGGCGTCATTCGCGGTGGATCGCAGCACACCCTTGATGTGGGGGTGACAGTTGTCCCGCTCGAATCCGTTGCCGAGCTGGTCTAACGCTTTTTTAATTCTCTTGCCGACTCACCAACGATTTAACGAGCCATACCATGTCCAAAATTCTCTCCCCTGTGTATGCCAAGCTGGAACAGCTGGGTATAAAACTG
>JANMBW010000251.1:0-3818 GCA_031360565.1 Polaromonas sp. | reverse complement strand
CAAAAATCACTTCAATCGTGCAGTAGCCTTCATCCATCGATTCGAAAAGGTTTCGGTAGCGCTCTTCCGATTCACGCAAGGCCTGGTCAATTTTCTTGCGCTCGGTGATGTCGAGGTTGGTCGCGAACGATTTGATGGGCTTGCCGTCAGCGCCTCGCTCGACAGACCAGGCGCTCTCGATGAATCGCTCCACGCCGTCGTCACCCAGCACGCGGTATTCGATCTTGCCGACTGGCAAGCCGCTGGTAAATTGGTGCAGCGCTGCTTGCACCTGCAGTCGGTCGGCCGGAACGATGTGGTCGAGTAATGCCTGCACCCCGGCGGCGACATCGACTTCGTGCTCGGGTGGTGGCAAAAATCCCATCACATCCTGAAAATTGTCGGCAGACTTCGCGCTGCCCCGCGCGAGGTCAACCTCGACATAGGTCAGCCTGGCCGCCTCGGCCGCACGGCGCAGCCGTGACTGGCTTTCCTCCAAAAGAGCCTCGGCGGTTTTTCTTTTGGAGATGTCCCACACCACCCCAATGCTGTGCAGCAGGCGACCTTCTGTATCGTGAATCATGCGGGCCGCCACGCTGACCCAGCAAACACTGCCGTCTTTGCGTACGTAGCGCTTTTCGTTCTCGTAGGTTGGTTTGTCGCCGTGAAAATACTGGTCCAGCAGAACCTGGTCAGCAACAGCGTCGTCGGGATGAGTGATGTCGGTTATCTTCATCCTCAGTAACTCGGCCGTGCTGTAGCCGGTGAGCCTGCACATGTTGGCATTGACCGTCATGAAGCGTCCATCAAGGCTCAGATAAACCATTCCGGTGGGTGCCAGGTTAAAGGCAACGTCATAGAGTTGTGCGTTGCGCTGGACCTCGGCGAGCAACAGTTTGTTGGCCGTGATGTCGGTCATGATCAGACGCAGTTCAGTCAGCCCGTCAGAAGTGGTTTCAGCGATAGCGGCCATCTGAACCCAAAACTGCGTACCGTCACCTTTATGCATCTCCAGTTCGCAGGTTTGATGCTGGCCAGATGACAAGAGCTGCTGGCGGCACAGGTAATAGGTGTCCTGGTGCTCGCTGGCGATGAAGCGACTCAGGCGCTGGCCTACCAAATCCCGCCTGGAGACATCCAGCAGGGTTGCGGCGGCAATATTCGCCTCAAGAATCAATCCGCTTTCACTGACGCTGCAGTAACCTAGCGGTGCCAGGTCATAGAGATCAAAATAGCGCGCCCGGGCTGCATCCAGCTCCAGGTGGGTCCGGCGCAGTTCTTCGTTTTGCAGCTCCAGTTCAATCTGGTGCACCTGCAGCTCATGCAAGGTGTCGCGCAGGGCAGCCAGGGTAGGCGCCGCCGCAGGATTTGACGCCATGGTTTGCTGTTTAAGCGCCAGGGCCTCGGCCCGCCGCCGCAGCGCCTGCTCGGCCCGGATTCTGAGACTGGCGTCTGCCTCGTTGTTATGAGGGGAGGCCACTTTTTCCAATCGGGTTAGAGCCTTCCACCGGCGTTTTGGCGCGCTCCGTGGTGGCTATTGCATAGACCTTGGCGTCTTCATCGATCAAAGCGGCAGACGTTAGCGCGATCTCAACAACGCTGCCATCTTTTTTAAGCCTCTGGGTATCATGCCGCTCGAGCGAATGGGACTCACTGAGTTGTTCGACCTGCTGCAGCGCGCTGTCCCGCAATGCGGGGGGAATGCGCTCACGCACATTCATTTTCAGTGCCTCGGCTTCGGTCCATCCGTACATCCTCACCGCACCCGGATTCCAAGCGATGGTTCGGCCTTCCAGATCCTGCACGGTAATCGCGTCAAACGCATCGCGCACCACCACGGCCAGGCGCAGCAATTCATTGGCCTTGCGCAGCGCCACCCGCACCCGCACGACTTCGGTGATGTCCACAAAGGTGATCACCGCACCTTCAATCACGTTGTCTAGCGTGCGGTAGGGCAGGATGCGCATGGCAAAGCACTTGTTTTGAGTGGTCTGCACATTCACTTCTTTAGGCACCAAGGTCTGGAGCACCTTTTGCACGTCTGGCACCAGCTGGTCGTAACCGACCAGGTTGGAGGCCAGATGACCGACCGGTCTGCCGATGTCGCCGGCAATCAGGTTGATGATCAGGGTGGCAGCGGGGGTAAAACGCAAAATCCGCAGGTCGTGGTCAACAAAAACGGTGCCAATATTGCTGCCGGCCAGCAGGTTGTTCATGTCATTGTTGGCCCGTGACAGATCGCCAACCTTGTGCTGCAGCTCGGTGTTGACGGTGGAGAGTTCTTCATTGATAGACTGCAACTCCTCCTTGGAGGTTTCCAGTTCTTCGTTGGCTGACTGCAGTTCTTCGTTGACCGACTGCATCTCTTCGTTGGAAGACTTGAGCTCTTCATTGGAGGTTTCGAGCTCTTCGATGGCGGCGTGCAGGTGTTCTTCTTTGGCGCGTAGTTCTTCGTTCAAGTCTGCAATGTACGCGCCACTGTCGGCATCGCTGGTGGCGGTAGCCGGCTGAACGGGTGGGTTCTCGCCAGCGGCCACTTCATCAAGCATAACCAGATAAAGCGCAGACTCCAGCGGTGCAGCGGCCTCTTTGGCGACTGGAAAAACCGTCAGGTTGGTAGTGGTGAAATGGCCGTTGGTTTTGACGCGTAGCCCAGCGATATGAATTTTTGCCTGCGTGCTGGCGGCCTTGTAGAGGGCCGTGCTCAGGTCGCGCCGCAGACCTTCCCTGGCCATCTTCAAAATATTGCTGACACCGCTATCGCCCGGCGCCGGCTCAAGGTACATGCCGGTGCGGCCGTGCAGGTAAAAAATATCGCCTTGCGCATTGACCAGCACTGCAACCGGGGCGACTTTCTGCAACAGTGTTTGCTCGGTCAATTCCCGCAATGACAAGCGGACCTCAGTCTTGACTTTCCCGGCTGATGCTGGCGATGCTGGCGATGCTGGCGATGCTGGCGATGCTGGCGATGCTGGTGACAAAAAACGACCGATAGCCGAGCGTTTTTTCCCTGAAATATCTTCTGTTCGGCGGTACAGCTTGGACTTGCGGTCTTGTGCAGAAAAAAGATCGGTAAATTCGCCCACCGATTCGGAAGTGCCCAGAAAAAGCATGCCCCCCGGATTCAAGGCATAGTGAAACAGCGGAATGATTTTTTTCTGCAGCGTAGCGCCCATGTAAATCAGCAAGTTGCGGCAGCTGATCAGGTGCAGTTTGGAAAAGGGCGGCGCGCCAATCAGGTCATGCTCAGAAAACACCAGCATGTCGCGCAAGCCCTTGTTGACACGGTAGGCTGTTCCACCCGCTTCAATGGTGAAAAAACGCGTCAGTCGCTCTGGCGAAATGTCATGCGCAATGCTGGACGGATAGACCCCGGCTCGCGCTATGGCAATCGCATTGCTGTCAATGTCGGTCGCAAAAACCTGCACCCTGTAACCTTGCTTGAGCACTTCCATGCGCTCATGCAGCAGCATGGCAATGGAGTACGCCTCTTCGCCTGTGGAGCAGCCGGTACACCAGACCCGGATGACAGACGCAGGCGGTTTACCGTCAAAAAGCTTGGGGATGACCACCTTTTCAAGTGCCTCAAAGGCCTCCGGATCGCGGAAAAAACTCGTCACGCCAATCAGCAGATCGCGAAAAAGCGCTTCGACCTCCAGCGGCGTCTGCTGCAGCAGCTTGACGTAGCTGGTGATGGCCTCGATCTGGTGCACCGCCATGCGGCGCTCGATCCGGCGGTAAATCGTGCTGGTCTTGTATTGGGAAAAATCCAGCCGGGTATGGGCACGCAGCAGAATGCAGATTTTTTTAAGGGCGTTATCGTTTTGCAACTGTGGCAG
>JANMBW010000208.1:0-3325 GCA_031360565.1 Polaromonas sp. | reverse complement strand
ATCTTGGGGCGCAAGCTCGGCTCGGTCGCCACCGGTGGTGCAGTCGGACTGCTGGCTTGGGTGTTGACCAGCAGTCTGGTGCTCGCTGGCGTCGCGGGGGCGATCGCCATTTTGTTCGCCCTTTTTGCAAGCGTTGGCGCGTTGGGTGGTTTGGGCCGAAACAGCGGCAACGCTGGATGGGGCAGTGCAGCGGGCGGCTTCGGCGGTGGTTGGGGTGGTGGGTCGGGCGGCGGTGGCGGCGGTTTCAGCAGCGGCGGCGGTGGTGACTTTGGTGGCGGCGGCGCCTCGGGGGACTGGTAAGCATGAACGGGCTGAGCATGATTGTCGACAAAGCGATCAGCATGGTCAGGCACTTGTGGCTTGACGCCTCCGATGCCGAGCGCAAATTGCCGCCAGACATGCTGCAACGCCTGACTCAGGAGGTGGCATCCAGCGAGACCCAGCACGCGGGACAGATCAGAATCTACGTAGAAGCTTCATTGCCCATGAGTTACCTCTGGCGTCTGGGGCCCGCCACATCGATGCGCCAACTGGCTCGCCAGCGTGCGGTGATGCAGTTCAGCAAGCTGCGGGTGTGGGATACGGAGCGAAACAGCGGCGTACTGATTTATCTGCTGCTGGCTGAACACGCGATTGAGATCGTGGCCGACAGGGGCGTGTCGCAACACGTGACCGATACGCAATGGCAGGCCATGGTGACCCGGATGGGATCAACCTTTGCCCAGCGGCGTTTTGAAGAAGGCTTGACCGAAGCGCTGCATGACGTGTCAGCGCTGCTGATCCGTCACTTTCCAGCCGATGCAGCCCTGTCCGCCCAGGGCCATCCCAACGAACTGCCCGACGAACCGTTTATCGGGTGACGAGCCACTCCCCGGTCAGGCTCGAGCAGGGGATGGGCGGACACCCGTTCGAACCAGCGTGTCGTTGGCACGGTGCGCCGAGTCAAGCTCGAGCTGCAGCGCCCGGTTCAAGCCACCCATGGTTTTGATCTTGCGGTTGGCTTCCCGTAGCCGATCAGCCATTCGCTTGGAAATCGCGAGCAGCAAGCGGGATGCAATCGACGGCTTGCGCTGGATCAGCTTGAGCAGGACAGCGCGAGTGATCACCGCGACGGCCAGATCCGTGCTGGCCGTGCAGCTGGCCGACCTGGGCGCCCCATCGAGCAGGCCCATCTCGCCAATCAGGCTTCCCGACCCCAGGACGAACATGACCAGCGAGCCGTCGGCCGAAGCGAGCTCGCTTTCAACCGAGACTTCGCCGTCGAGTATCAGCATCATGAAGTCGGTATGGGTGACTTCGCCTTCCTTGATGAAGACCGTTCCCGAGCTGATGCGGCGATACACCATCAGGCTAGCGACCGCACGGGCATCTGCTGCGGTCAAATCTGCCAGCGCGGTAGGTGTCATCAGCAATTGGGCAGCTGTTTCCTGGTTGGCGTCCCGGAAACGCCGAAAAGAGCTGAATGAAATCATCGCCCGATTCTATAAGCCACTGGCGTCAACCCCGAAAATACAAAAGCCCCAACGAAATCGAAGGGGCTTTCAGTGTCACCGGCGCTGCGCGGCGGGAAGACAGGATGACGTTATTTTTTCTGACGGTATTTTCGAAGCGCAGCAATCTGAGCCGCCATGACGGCCAGTTCGGATTGCGCCATGGCGATGTCAATATCGTTCTTGGCGTTTTTCAGCGCTTCTTCTGCCGCTGCCTTGGCGGCTGTGGCCTTGGCTTCATCCAGGTCCTTGCCGCGAATGGCGGTGTCGCTGAGCACCGTCACGCAGTGGGGCTGGACTTCGAGTACGCCGCCGGCCACGAAGACAAACTCCTCTGTTCCGTCGGCTTTTTCAATGCGCACCGCACCGGGTTTGATGCGGGTGATCAGCGGCGTGTGGCGTGGGTAGATGCCCAGTTCACCCGCCTCGCCCGGCAAAGCCACAAATTTGGCTTCGCCCGAGAAGATCGACTCCTCGGCGCTGACAACATCGACGTGGATGGTGTGGGTGGTGTCCATCGCTTAGACCTTCTTGGCCTTCTCGAAAGCTTCGTCGATCGTACCGACCATGTAGAAAGCCTGCTCTGGCAGATGATCGCATTCACCCGACACAATCATCTTGAAGCCGCGAATGGTTTCAGCCAGGCTGACGTACTTGCCGGGTGAACCGGTAAACACTTCAGCCACGTGGAAAGGCTGGCTCAGAAAACGCTGGATTTTGCGGGCGCGGGCCACGGCCAGCTTGTCTTCAGGTGCCAGCTCGTCCATGCCCAGAATCGCAATGATGTCGCGCAACTCTTTGTAGCGCTGCAGCGTGCCCTGCACCGCCCGGGCGGTGGCATAGTGGTCTTCGCCCACGACATTAGGGTCGAGCTGGCGGCTGGTGGAATCCAAAGGATCGACCGCAGGATAGATACCCAGCGAGGCGATGTCACGGGACAGCACCACAGTGGAATCGAGGTGGGCAAAGGTTGTGGCTGGTGACGGGTCGGTCAAGTCATCGGCAGGAACATAAACGGCCTGGATCGACGTGATGGAACCGACCTTGGTCGAGGTGATGCGCTCTTGCAAGCGGCCCATCTCTTCGGCCAGTGTCGGCTGGTAACCCACAGCCGATGGCATACGACCCAACAATGCCGACACCTCGGTACCAGCCAGCGTGTAGCGGTAGATGTTGTCGACGAAAAACAGCACGTCGCGGCCTTCGTCACGGAAAGATTCGGCAATCGTCAGACCGGTCAGCGCCACGCGCAGACGGTTGCCTGGTGGCTCGTTCATCTGACCGTAGACCATGGCCACTTTGGATTCGCCGAGGTTCTCGAGGTTCACGACGCCGGAGTCGGCCATCTCGTGATAGAAGTCATTGCCTTCACGGGTACGTTCACCGACACCTGCGAACACGGACAAACCGGAGTGCGCCTTGGCAATGTTGTTGATCAGCTCCATCATGTTCACGGTCTTGCCGACGCCAGCGCCGCCGAACAAGCCGACCTTGCCGCCCTTGGCAAACGGGCACACCAGGTCAATCACCTTGATACCGGTTTCCAGCAGCTCTTGCGAGGGCGAGAGCTCGTCATACGCCGGGGCCTTGCGGTGAATCGGCGCCGTCAGGGCCTGGTCGACCGGACCACGCTCGTCAATCGGCGCACCCAAGACGTCCATGATGCGACCCAGGGTGGCCTTGCCCACTGGCACGGTGATATTGGCGCCGGTGTTGTACACAATGTTGCCACGGCGCAATCCGTCAGACGGTCCCAGTGCAATCGTGCGAACAATGCCGTCACCGAGCTGCTGCTGGACTTCGAGCGTCAGCGCGGAGCCTTCCATTTTCAGCGC
>JANMBW010000157.1:0-6726 GCA_031360565.1 Polaromonas sp. | reverse complement strand
CTGTCCGTAGTACATCTCTGGCAAACGGTTCGCCGCAAAATCGCCGCCGGTGATACGCATCAGCAGCAAGCCGCGCACCACTTCCGGATGGCGCAAGTACACCAGCATGGACAGGCGAGCGCCCGACGAGGTACCGCCGATGAAAGCCGGTGTTGCATTCAGGTGCCTGAGCAGCAGCACCAGGTCATCGGCGCAGAGTTCTTCCTCGCCTTCACCCTTGGCACCACTTTCGATGACAACATCCGATGCGCCGGTATTGCGTCGGTCGTGCAGCACCACCCGAAACCCTTTTGCAGCGATCTTGCGGGCAAAACCCAAGAACTCGGCATACCCCCGCCGCCCGCCTGTGGTCAGGGCCAGCCACGGGCCGACATCACCGATGACTTCATAGTTGATGTCGATGTCGCGTACTTTCAAATAAGGCATGTTGTCTTTCTCAATTGAAGGGCGCGAGGACTTGGCCACCGGCCACAACAGAATTGGCGTGCACCAGCATGACCGCCAGCACACAGGTCTCGGTCCCCCGGTTGATCCAGTTGTGCACGGTGCCGCGCTGCACCATCACATCGCCGGCCTTGAGATGAACTTCTTCACCCGCCTCCAGCTCCATATCAATCTCGCCCGACATCACCACGATGTAATCGATCGAGTCGGTCCGGTGAATGCGCTGTTGCACGCCAGGCCGAAAGTCGATGATCCGGAAAACAGTGCCGTTTTCGATCATCGTGAACTTACCCTCACGCATGCCGTTATCGGCCTGGCCAGAGTTATCAGCCGGTACCGTATCGGTCGTCCAGACGTTGCAGACAAACGCGCCGGGGCGGCCCTCGCGGAAGTGCGTCATCACCTCGTCAATTTTGACGATGGCTTTTCCGGAATCATCGTGACCGGTGACGACTCGGCGTACTTTGGGAAGCTCCATATTTGTCTCCTATGTTGAAATTAATAACCCAGCCTTCACCGCATGGTTCAGGAGTGTGTCGCCGCTGCGCCGAGTCAATGCTCTGGCCGCAATCCTTCAAATGCATTTTGGAGCAGCCCCCGAATCGCATCACGGTCCAGGGGCCGGGGGTTGGGGTACTGGTTCTGCATGGCGATGTCGCAGGCGCGGTCGAGGTCACCTTCCTGCATGCCGATGTCGCGCAAGGCCACTGGCGCACCGTTGTCACGCGCCAGGTCAAACACGGCCTGCGCCGCACTCCTGCCATGGAGCGCCGCCGCAATGGCCCGCATGGCTCCGGGCGCCGCCGCTGCGTTGTAGGCCAGCGCATGCGGCAACACGATGGTGTGGGTTTCGGCGTGCGGCAAATTGAAACTGCCTCCCAGGGTGTGGCACAGCTTGTGGTGCAAGGCCATGCCGACATTTCCCAACACCGTGCCGCAGAGCCAGGCACCGTACAAAGCGTCGCTTCTGGCCTGAATGTCATTTGCTAGTTTTTTTATAGCTGGAAGCGACCGTCCTATGGCGGCTATGCCCTCTTTGGCCATTAAATCCATGATGGGGTTGGCATCCACCGCGTACAAGGCCTCCGCAGCGTGGGCTATGGCATTGATGCCGCTGGTCACACTCATGCCAACCGGCAGGCTGAGCGTGAGCTCCGGGTCATAGATCACCACGCGTGGCAAGACCCGTGAATCCTTGCCGGTCTTTTTCAGGCCCGCCTCGGTAATGCCATAGATGGGCGTCATTTCTGAACCGGCATAGGTGGTGGGAATGGCCAATATCGGCAAACCCGAATCCAACGCTATGGCCTTGCCGAGCCCAGTAGTGGAACCGCCGCCAATCGCCACTGCGCAATCGGCACCCAGTTTGTTGGCCACTTCACGCGCTTCACGGGCGGTCTCGATTGGCACGTGCATCACGGCGCGGTCGAACACACCCGCGGCGCGCGATCCTAGCAATTGCGCAATCATTTCTGCCGAATCGCGTTGCTCGGGGGTGGACAGTACCAGCGCCTTGCGCGCGCCGAGTGCATCGATCTCGCGACCCAGATGCTGCAGGCTGCCGGCGCCAAACACCACGCGTGCCGGCTGGCCGTTGTAGACAAAACTTTTCATAAGTTAGCTCATGTCCTCGCTGAGTCCAGCGCTGCGCTCGACCGCCTTGATGATGCTGGCATAGTCCTCCAGTGCATCGCCCTGCGCCGTGGCGGCTTGCATCAGTTGCAGCGTCATGGCGGTTTGCGCCAACGGCACATGGCTGGCTGCGCCGGCATCCAGAATCAGGCGCAGGTCCTTGATCATCTGCTCCACCGTGAAAGTCGGAGAGAAATCACGCTCGCTCAGCTGCACCGCCTTGGCCTTCAGGATAGGTGAACCCACCGCGCTGGCACCGAGCACTTGCCACATGTCTTGCCAGTCCAGCCCACCCTTTCGGCCCAGCGCCAGGCCCTCGGACAGCATCGCGCTGGTCTGGGCAATCAGCAGGTTAACGACCAGCTTCATGAGTCGAGCCTGCTCGGCATCTCCAAGGTAAAAAAGCTTGGGTCCGAGAAGCCCAAGAATCGGCAGCAGGGCATCGTAGCTGGCCCGGGGACCAGAGGCCATCACCGTCAGTTGGGCCGCTTCAGCCATTTTGTTGTTGCCTGACACCGTCGTGCGCAGGTAATGCACGCCGGCCGCGTCACACTGCGCTCCCGCGTCGCGCGAGGCCTGTTGTGACACCGTGCTGGTATCCACAAAAATGCTGCCCCGGCGCGCATGGCGAGCAACCTGCTTGGAAACGTCACGCAGCGCGTCATCATGCGGCAGGGATGAAAAAATAACGTCCGCATTAGCCATCGCGGCGGTGGGATCACCCGGGGCAATCAGTCCTTGTGCAACAGCGAGGTGCAAACGCTCCGCGCTGGCATCGCTGACGCTCACAGTATGTCCTGCAGCAACAAAATGCAGCGCCATCGGCAGGCCCATTTTGCCAACACCAATAAAGTGAATCTGGGCACGCACCTGGGGATGGTCCATCCACTACTCCTTGAGGCTGGCCAAGGCTCGGGCGTAATACGACAGGTCCAGATACTTCTCCGGGGCGGGCGAGATACCGCCCCACATGCCTTCCATTTCGGCACGAATCGCCAACACCGCCTTGAAACCATCACTGTTAAAACGCGCATCGGGGGCCAGACCCGAGCCCGGTGCCACCAGCGCCGCATAAGTGCCTTCGGCCGCCGCCCCGGTCAATTTGAAGCTGCTGATCAGCAGCGCAACCATCTCCATGCGATGGGTGGGATGCATCGCATAGCGGTGACCTTCAATGTACGCGGCGAGGTAAGCGGTCAATGCACCGGCATGCGCTTCGCCCCATGGGCGCATCACATAGGCACCGGTCGCCTGGTAGGGGCCAAGCAGGTCGAATTGGGTGCCCAGGCTCTTCAAACCTTTCTCGCGCACCGAGAACGAAAATGGCGGATTGATCATGCCGGCTGCCAACTGCGGGTCGGCCACCATCGCGGCCGAGCGTGGGCCGGTACCGCCGGCCAGCTTGACGCTGTAGTCGCGGTTTTCAAACAAGCCGTGAAGCTTGAGGATTTTTTTGGCGGCCAAGGCGTAGGCAGTGTTGGGCGCATCGACCGCAAGACATTTTCCGCGCAGGTCGGCTATCGAACCAATCTCGGCGCGCACCATGAAATCGTTCATGCCGGCATCACCGCCCGAAACGATCACCGCATCACCACCCGCCTCGATCAAGGCGACGGCATTGTCCACAGCGGCGTGTGCGATGTCGAATTGGCCAGCGCCCAGACCAGCTCGCTGCTCGTCCGAGTTGGGCGTGTGGTGGACCTCAATCGTCAGGTCGCGGCGGGCAAAGAAGCCCTTGGCTAACGCAGCCAGCAGGGGCAGGTTGCTTGAAGTGTTGAAAATATTGACGCGCAGCAACATGTCAGGTTCTTTCTGGGAAGGACGATCCGGCTGCGGAGTTCAGGCCATCGCCGCCCGCGTGACGTTGTCCATGCTCAGCGGCATATGACGCGCCCGCACACCAAGCGCATCGGCCAGGGCATTGGCGATGGCCGCCGCGACCGGACCGTGGGTCGCCTCGCCCGCTCCAACCGATTTCTGGTCGGGTCTGTCGATGATTTCAATTTCTATCTGGGGTACTTCAGAAAACCGAAGGATGGGATAACTTTCCCAGGTGTTGCTGAGGATACGGTTTCGGTCAAATTGCACAGCCTCTTTCAGCACCCAGCTTACGGTCTGAATCGCCCCGCCTTCGATTTGGTTGTGCACGCCGTCCAGATTGATGACGCGGCCCAGGTCCACCGCAATCCAAAGCTTGTTGACACGTATCTCATGCCCGGCATCAATCTGTGCCACCACAGCGCAGTAAGCCCCGGTATTTTTGTATTTGGCAAATGCCAGGCCCATGCCGCGGCCTTCGGCACCGGCCTTGACCGCTTGTCGGTCTGACCAGTTGGCCATGCGAGCGGCGGCTTCCAGTACCGCCCTTCCGCGTGGCTCACTCAGATGGCGCAAGCGAAAGTCGAGGGGGTCCACGCCGAGGTCGCTGGCGATCTCGTCGATGAAGGACTCCGCCGCAAAAACATTGCAATGAGCGCCCAGTGAGCGCAGCGAAGACGTGCGAATGGGCATGGTCAGCGCGCGGTGGCTGATGGCCCGCCATTGCGCAAAATCGTAAAGCGGTACCGAATTGCGATCGGCCCCACCGCCAGTCGCGATCGGCATGTTGATCGCGATCTGTTTTTCAAAAGGTTTTTCAAGCAAGCTGGCAGCCAGCAGGACCGGAATCGGGCTGCGGCCAGGTCGCATGCTGTGCCCGGTCGACCAGACGTCATGCTGCCAGTCGCTGATGCGGCCAGCGGCGTCGACTTCGGCTGAGACTTGCACCGACATGGCCGCGCCAAAAGGCGAGCAACCCAATTCTTCTTCCCGCGTCCATTGCAGTTGAACGATGCGCCCGGGCACCGCCCGCGCCAGCAAGGCGGCATCACAGGCCACATCGTCTGCGCCGTTGTGGCCATAGCAGCCGGCGCCTTCGACATGTTGCACGGTAATACTTTCTGCGGGCCGGCCGAACACCAGCGCCAAGTCTGCCCGCAGCGGGTAGATACCCTGGCTGTGGGTCCAGATGTCCAGCGACGCTGGCGCGGGTTGGTAGCGCGCCACCGCGCATGACGGTGCGATGGAGGCATGGGCTAGAAATGGGCGCGAGTAGGATGCAGAAAAACGCCGCGCAGGCTCGGTCGTGTTGGGTGACTTTTTCTCCGCCACCGTGATGGTCTCAACCGGCTGCCCGCGCAAGAACGCGGGCATGTCCTGCATGTCCGGCAGTCCGCCCAGCTCCTGCCAGTGGGCCGAAGCCGCCAGTTTGGACAAAGCCCGAACGGCTGCAAATTCGTCACTGGCAATCACACCCAGAAAATTGCCATCTCGCACGATGGTCACCACGCCAGGCATGGCGCGCACGGCGGGCAGATCAACTTCCAGCAATGTCGCCCCTGGCGAAGGCGGATGCGCCACGCGGCCAAACAACATATCCGGCCAGGCCATATCGTGGATGAAGCGCGGACGTCCGCTGACCTTGTCCGGAATATCCAGCCGCTGTACGGTTACCTTGCCTGAGCTCGCTGCATTGCCCTCGGATTCAACCAGGCCGGTAGCCTCCCGGTTCAGCAGCGCATCGTCGGCAAGCGCCCAGTAGCTTGTAGCCTGGTCGCCGTCCATGCCTTGCTGCGTGTCAATGACGATGCTGCCATCAACCACTTTCAAAGTATTTACTTGCCCGGGTGACAACCCAAGCCGCGCTGCAGCCGCCTGCAGGTAAATGGCGCGTGCTTCCAGGCAGACCTGACGCAATGCACTGCCGGAATCTTGCACCGACAGGCTGCCTGCCGTGACGGCCTCGTTGGGACTGCCTGCCGTGGTGGCCGCCACCATACGGACGCGTGACAAGGCAACCCCCAACACTTCCGACACGATCTGGGCCAGCGCAGTGCTGATGCCCTGACCCAGTTCGACCTTGCCGCTGCGCACCGATACGCTGCCGTCAGCATGAATCGACAACCACTGCGACAGGCGGCGGTTGATGTTCAGGCTGCCTGGCAACACGGTGGGCGTCATCACCGGCACGCTGCTCATGCTGCAGCCCCGCGAGCAGCCATGACATTGGCAGCACGCAACACGGCGCGCACGATACGGTTATGCGAGCCGCAGCGGCACAGGTGCGGGTCAAGCGCCTCGCGCACCTGCCTGTCTGACGGTTGCGGGTAACGTTGCAACAGGGCGGCGGCGGTCACCAGAATTCCCGACAGGCAATAGCCGCACTGGGCGGCCTGCTCATCGATAAATGCTTGCTGCAGCGGATGCAGCGCTGTGCCATCGCCAAGACCTTCAACCGTCACCAGAGACTTGCCTTCAGCAGCCCATAAGGGCGTATCACAAGCTGGTACCGATGCGCCGTCCAGCAGCACATGGCAAGAGCCACACTGGCTGGCGCCACAGCCGTAACGCGTGCCCTTCAGACCGCAATCGTTACGCAGCACATACAGCAGCGGCGTGTTTTCTTCAGCGTGCACCGTACGCGCACGACCGTTCAGATTAAGGTCAATTCCACGAGTCGCCATCAGTTACCTTAGCTATGGTCAAAACACTGTAGAGCAGGCTGTACCCCATCAAGCAGGGGCCGCGGAACTGGCTTTGCCAGGCCGCAGGCGCAGCGGCCCCCTCGGGGGGCAGCGCAGTACGCGAAGCGACAAGCGTGGGGCCCTATTC